>NZ_JAUBWA010000054.1:18840-46370 GCF_036702825.1 Microcoleus sp. A003_D6
AATAGACAATATTATAGCGACGCACCTGACACATCGGGTGATTGAATAGAATAGTTTAGTATTCGTAGGGTGCGTCGGTCGAAAAATATTTTGCATTAAATAGACAATATTATAGCGACGCACCTGACACATCGGGTGATTGAATAGAATAGTTTAGTATTCGTAGGGTGCGTCGGTCGAAAAATATTTTGCATTAAATAGACAATATTATAGCGACGCACCTTACACATCGGGTGATTGAATAGAATAGCAAACTATCAAAATCGGGAAAAATATATGTCTCAATCTATTGTGCCAGCGACCGAAGAAAAACAGCTCGATACTTCGCCCACATTAACCTTTGAAGAATACCGATTTTATAAAGTCGATGACGAGATAAAACATGAACTGCACAGAGGTCAATTAATACCAATAGCAATGCCTACAATTCTACACATAAATATTTGTGATTATTTGGTTTATAAATTGCAGCATCACCTAGCTAAAAACAATCTTGATTTAGTAGTAAAAAGAAATTGGGGAGTCAGAACCGAAGAAAATTCATCCCGCATCCCTGATATAGTTGTTTGCACTAAAAGTCTTTTAGAACAAGTTGCTGCTCGACCCGGAGGGGCCGTCCTTGACTTTGATGAAACGCCTTTATTATTAATAGAAGTAGTTGGCAAAGATCGACGCGCAGATTATATACTTAAACGAGGAGAGTACGAACAAGCTAACGTACCGGAATATTGCATAGTTGACCCGACAGAAAACAGACAGCGGGTGCGAGTTATGGCATTTCCCGAAGGTGATGAGGTTTATTCACAGGTAGATTACTTGCCGGGTGAGGACATCGTATCTGTAGTATTTCCTAATTTGAGATTATCAGTGGATGAAATACTGTGTCCGCCATTGGTGGAAAGGTTAATTAAAGAAGAACAAAGGCGGTTGCAGGAACTTCGACAGTCACCTACAACGGAACGTCAACGGGCCGATCGTGAACATCAACGCGCTGAAAGATTGGCGGCGAAGTTGCGGGAGTTGGGCGTAGATCCTGATTCTGTGTAGGAAATTGAAATCGTGAATAGCCCTTGACGTATCTCAATCATCTAATCGCAAGTCGCGCAGGAAATAAAAGCGATCGCCCTCCGCATCATTTCCCTTTTCTCGCCCTAAGTAACCCGTCAGCGGTGAAGAAAGTTCGACTGTCACTTCATGCAATTGTTTTCGACTTAACAAAGGTTGAGGAGGATTTGAGTAGGCATAGACGCCGTAGAGTTCGCCAAATCTCACATTTTGAGATTGGGTTTTTTCCAAGTAATCTTTCACGAGTTGGACTAAGTGCGATCGCACTTTAATTTCTTGTTCTACTTGCTCAATATATTTAGCAACTTCATCATCAGATTGTCCCGGTTTTAAGTATTCTTTCAGTTTAAACAAGTCCACCGAGTTAGGATAGTTGCTTTGCAGTTTAACCAATTTTTCAAGCGTCTCAGGGTTCATAATTGCCATACCGTGTACTTTTGCGGCATCCATAAGTTGAGTAGTTGGAACGCCAGGGCCAATAATCAACTTAGTTGCTTTTTTGAGCATTTCTGCATCTTTGAGGCGTAAAGTTCCTAAATTCAGCAATTGAACCGCTGTATCATTAGGGATTTTTTTACCGGCTTTGCACTCGCCTACTAAGGGGTAAGGTTTGGAGCATAATAAATCTAAGCCACCAGCACCACCTTTGTGAGCATAATCTATAGTAAATCCCAAAAACTCAAGGCTATCGCGCACTACAATTTCAAAGTCTGTTCCTGCTTGATAGTTGCTTTTGTCTGTATCTAGTTCTTTGGTGCGATTTCCCAAAGCTGCTATAGTCTTTATCCAAGCTAAATCCGGTTTGATTGGTTTTACAGGCTTATCGCTACTCCAACCGAGAAATATTTTGATTTCTGCGTCTAGTTGTTTGGCTTTTGGGTTGGTGGTGGATAAATGCACTAATGCACTTTGCAACTCTTCCAATTCTGGATGTTCAGGAGGCTCTAGTTTTTCCAGTTTTTGACGGCGTTTAGCAAAGATAGACTCGCTCAACACAGGCGTTGAATCAGTCACAGTTAGGGATTTTGGCAAAGATACAAAATTACCGCTGGGATGCACTGGCATTTCCAGCGGCTGAGGCAGCAAATAGACGCGAAGATGAGCTAGAAAAATATAACGTCGTTGCTGGAGAATTTGCTGTAATGCCTCTGTTGTCCAGACTGTCAACTGCGACACAGCCTCTAATGATTCTGGATCGTTTAGTATTTGGCAGAATTCGCACTTAGCCCAAGCTTTTATCAAAATCGTCTCAGAAGTTAACTGAGAAAATGAGGTTTTAGTAATTGGTAAAAAACTCGATCGGTAGTATTGCTCCTGGGGGAGCAAATTACTCGATATATTGGCTGGATATAGGGCAAATGACCTACCAGGCTCGATGAAAATTCGAGGCATGGCTGCAATCACTCGCCCTTCGATTAAGGCTTCCACATCTGGCGCAGGTAACTGCAAAGCCGTATCAACAAAAACAGAATAACTCATCCACTTATTGACCTAATAATTTATCAAGTGCTTCGTCGAGGTTGTTAATTTCCGTTGTATCAGATATGAAGGTACTTTCAGCTATCTCATTTTCATCAACTAACCCATCAGGAATCTGACCCGATGGATCGCTAAGAATTTCACAAATTATATAATTTTCAGTCGCGAGTTTTTTCTGAACAATAAACTCCAGTATTTTCTCTTCGGTTACATCGTACTCTGTGCGAGCTTTGTTGACCAAATAAATGGCTAAGAGAGGCTTGATATCTTCACTTGCAAGCTTGACAAATTCTCCACCTAGTTCTTGAGAAAGAAGTTTATCCAAACACTGTTTTCCTACAGTCTTCGGTTTAACATCTTTAGAACGAACTAAACAACCGCGAGTCATATCAAACTTTTGATACTCAATTAATCGCTTTAATGCGGCACTGACAAACTTTGCCCCAGATTCTTGGACAACTGCTACTACTATCTTGACAGACTTTCCATTTTCTTTGCCTCGAATTCTAAAGTGGAGATAACCTTTGTCTACAGCTTTAGTTTGTACTTTTTCAATCTCCTCAACTTGCATTCGTTCCACAGTCTCCCCTTTGACTGCAAGGAAGGCCAAATATAGAGCCTCGGCTAAAATATTGCTATCGTCAAAATATTTGTCGATTGTTCCCTCAAGTGCATTCAGTTCGTTGTTGAAAGCAAGTTCAACTTGATGGAGTGGATCTGCTGCTGTTGGCGGTGGAGTAGGATCGTTAGGTACTTTCCAATTCTTAGCACACTCTTCTAAAACTTTTCTGACAATTAATTTTTCCTTTCCCAGTTCTCTTAATTCACCTTCCTGAAAAGGATAAACGGGATAAGGTGGAGTTAAACCTTTACTGTCATAAAATTCTTTGAGCCATTGAGAAACTAGAGTCACTACATCATCAGCATTCAAATACTGTAAATCAAAAATCTTTTCACCCATTCTAGCTGTGACTGACTCGGCCTGGGGTAATGCTCTAATTTGAAATTGCCAAGTTTCATCAAACATAGCTGTCATTAAGACACCTCGTTTAATTTTACCGTACAGGTCTTTTACTAAGAGCGCGAGAACTTGCGCCCTGCTGAAACCAGCTTCATTCCGATCTACACTCTCTAACTCATCAAAGCCAATTACTAGAGTTCTGTAATCACCGATTAAGTCTAAAATTTGGCAGACAGTCTGAAATGCTTCACCTTCTTTATCCTCTTCTGTAGAATTTGGTAAACCCATTGCATCAGCTTGTCCCTGTGCCAAGGCTTTTCCAGACAGCCAGTTGGTTGCAAAGCTCACTTTATCTGAAGAAAGTGTCCACAGAATAGCCTGGATCAAATAAGGATTTTCGATGTTTGGCTTAATTTGAAGCACTTTGGCAGTTAAGGTATCAACTAATTTAGGATTTTTAGCTAATGCCCCCGAAAATTGCTTGACTAAATTTTGAGGTATGAGAGTTTTTCCTAATGCCTCATTGATCAAAGCAGTTGCTAATTCTTGCCACTGCATTACGCCTTCGTTACCAATCTGTTTCAGGCTTAAAGACAAAGTGTTTAGAAAGTTAGCGTGGACTCGGTTTAAGTTTCCATAGTCTACGTCGCTCATATAAACAAAGAAAGAACCACCTTCATCGAGAAGGCGGCTGCGAATCCGACTAATTAGGTGGCTTTTTCCTAGACCTTTTTCAGCTTTGATCGTGATGCCACTAACTGTACGATACCCGGCGCGGATTTGCTCTATCGCCTGAAAGATAGCATCAGAGGCATGAGCATTGATAGAAGGAACGTCAGGAAAACTTGGCTTCCAAATATCATTGCTCCTGACTATTAACGATCTGTCAAAAGGGTTTTGACTTGCAATAGCTTTATTGAGGTCGGGGATTGAGGAGTGAAAGTCATTCATCGTTTTGTGTCCGTGTGAAGATAAAGGAGCGAATGCACTACTAACTCAAGTTAATTAGGTTAAACGCTTGACATAGCAGCGCAAACCGTTCACTTTTGTGGTGATAGAATCTTCGATTTTGTCGGGAGCGCTGTCTTCTACACTGCCACCTATAAGCTGAAAAATGTCATTAGCCTGCATTTCCAACAGCCACTCATTGAACTGAGATCGCCCTACCCTTTCCCCGATTTCCCGACGCATCCGATAAATCGGCACTAAATCGTCTAAGTTATAATCCCGGTTCAAGCTGTCATACACATCGATCGCCACAGCCTTAAAATCGTCATAGGATGCGATCGCCCCGACATCCGCCTTCCCCTTCTCAACCCCAACACTCGTCGCACCATCCTGATGCCGAATCCACTTCAACAAAGAATTTCCCAGCCGAGTACCGATTTGAGAACCGTCAAACTCAAACAGAGAATCCTTACTTTTCAAGCCATCCGCTAAAACTTCTTTCCCCTTCGCGCTCAATTCCACCATCGTCACCCGATTTACCCGCGAATACTCGATCGCCCCAGCTTCCTGCAACTCGCCGAGCACACCCTGATATCTCACACTCGTCTCATTAGTACGCACAATCCGCTTAGTCAAATCCCCCTTTTTAACCATCATTTTCCCGCCGCCCAAATCCCACAAATTTAGCAGCACCCGAACTTTCGCCTTCGCATCCCACACCGCTTGCTCTTCGGCTGTCAAAGTCTCAGACACCGCAATTTCATCTTTCTCAGACATATCCATACCTTTAAATACTTGTTCTTAGTATCAAATCTTACCAGGAATCTTGCTGAAAAACATCTCAACTTTTCTGCAAAATGCGGCGCGAGGCTGGGCACAACATAATGCAAATTTCATTTAAAAATAATTGGGATTGACTAAAAAAAATGTAATTTTTTGATAAAATAGCGGATAAAACGAGCGATCGCACTTCAAATTCTCCGCAGCAAATGCGATCGAAACAATCTGAAGCACAGCCCGCTACCCTCTAGCAACCTCAACAAATATAGCGCTCCCAACCTTAGTCAACCACCCGCAACCCAGCTTAACTGCGACTTTAGTTCAATGCCCGATTCTGCCTTTAGAAAGACGAATTCAACTCAGGCATCTTGTTACATTGCAATGGCAATCAAAACATTCAACAACAGTTTACCGATGAAAACTATTCCCGACAAAATTTCAGACATCAAAGAAAAACTTCCCGATCTTACTCCCACCCCTCCCGGTTTAAAAGCTCAAGCATCCAGCCACGACCTCAAAGCCCGTCTAGATTGGGGCGAACCCGGACTCACAATCATCGACGCCCGCGATTTTGAAAGCTCAACCAAAAGTCGCATTACCGGCGCCGAACCGATGCCAATAGACGAATTAGTCGATCGGGCAAAATCCAGCCTAGAACCCGTTCGCGACATCTACATCTACGGCGAAACCGACGAACAAACCGCCGAAGCAGCCAATCTTCTCCGCGCAGCAGGCTTTAGAAAAGTAGCCGAACTAAAAGGCGGAATTCCTGCTTGGAAAGCCATCGACGGCCCCATCGACGGCGCAGCCGAACACGACAATCCCGGCCCCGATGCCTACAACGTTTTCTCACGCTTGGAACACCACGCCAAAGTCCAGAAAATCAACAAATAATGTCAGATTGGCAGCAAGATTCGCCCATAAAATCTGAGCCTAAAGAAACCCGGTATCGCAAAAGTTACCGGGTTTATCAATCATAAATTATACCAAATCCGTCTTAAATTTTCTTAGTCCGCGGAGGCGGACTTCGTTTGTGTAGACGCGGTTTCAACCGCCGAGTCTTATCTCCCATCCAAATATGCCTTAACTTCCCCAAACATGAGGCGGTTTGCATCAAAAGTAATCCGTTTAACAGCTTCCTCAAAAGAAAGCCAAGCAGAATTTTGAACTTCTTCCTCTTGCAAAACAACTTCCATCGAATTGACAAAACCTAAAAAATAAGTGACAGTCTTTTCAATCGGCTCCCCATTTTTAACAAAAGAATAGTGTTCCGTAAAACTCGGCTCATCCAGCATTTGAAAATCAGATATACCTGTTTCCTCCTCAAATTCTCGCCTTGCCGTTTCCGCTGGAGATTCCCCCGGATTCGCGTGACCTTTGGGAAACGCCCAATGTCCGGCTTGATGTTGAATCAACAAAAACAAAGCATCAGCTTCCTTTCCAAAAATCGGCACAATCCCAAAACATTCATCTTTCATTACTCTAATATTTCCTATTAACTATCGTGTTCTTATAGTCCGCGCAGGCGGACTTCGTTTGTGTAGTCGCGAATTTCATTCGCCCGAAACTACAATTCCCACCCCAACCGAGTCGGCTGTTCGTAAACCCGCTTCAAAGTATTAACATCCCTCGCAGAAATAGGCCCAGGATTGCGTACCTGAGAAAAATAAAGCACATCAGTTTCCATCAAACTGTGGCCCCAAATTCCCAAAGCGTGACCCAACTCGTGCCGCGCCGTCGCCGGAACATACTTACCCACTTGATTCGGATTCAAATAAACCGAAAACCGATGAGATAAAGCAGTTTTATCCCCATCCCGACGGGCGTACAACTCATAGGTAGCCTCTCCTGAGCGCGATCGCAAAACCCCTTGACGCAAAGGCGGAGCCCGGCGTAAAATCCTAATATCAGCCACCTCCGAATTATCCACCACTTCCAAAGGCAAATAAACCCCCCATTCCCGGACAACACCCAACACAGCCGCCACCCATTCTTCAGACTTATTAGCATCAACTGGACGCTCAACATAAACCTGAATTGGAAACTTCGACCACAGCAAATGACCGAAATTCGGTGGCTTAACCTGGTCAAAATAATCGCCGCTATCCGTTGAATCTTGCCAATTCGCCAGCGTTGGCGGCAAAGGGTGAACCTGTGGATTGGGCCAACTATTCGCCAGAGGAGGAAGACTCGCCGCCGGAGTATTAACCTGAGTAAAAATTATCAGGCTAAAACAACTTAAAGCCAATCCCAAACCAGCCAGCAATCGAGGTTTTACCGTAACTTTCGACAACCGCATTTTTTAACCGCAGATAGACGAAAATAAACGCAGATGAACTTGATATTATCTGCGTCTATCTGCGTTCATCTGCGGTTAAAAATCCAAATCTTATAACTTAGGGGTCAACCAACCAGCACTCAAAATCACCGTCAAACCCATAAAAACAATAGACAGACCCCAAGTAATCCGGTTCAGACTGGTTTCTGCACTCTTGGCGCTGGTAAACAATTGAGCTTGTCCGCCAATCCCTCCAATGCCATCGCCTTTAGGACTGTGCAGCAACACAAAAATCACAAGTCCGAAAGCAGACAAAGACCAGATAGCTTGTAAAACAGAAACAATATTCATAATCAGCCGTAATTGGTAATTAGTAATCGGTAATCAATCATCTTATCAAATCAGGTCGATCGCGCAATCCAATCGATCGACCGCAATTTATGTAGGGACACAGCACTGCCTTTGTCCCTACTGCTGCGTCCCTGCTACAATCGGACTCGCACCGGAGTGCGATTGGCGCGAACTTCAAAATTAGCGGGTTCAATCATAGAGCGTCCCGTCATCTCCGGGGGCTGAGGCAACCTCAACAGCTCCAGAATCGTCGGCGCAATATCAGCCAAACAACCGTCCGCCCTCAGAGGAACATCCGTTCCGTGAGCTGGAATCTTCAGACCTTCGCCTTCTACCAGAATAAACGGAACCGGGTTAGTAGTGTGAGCCGTCCAGGGATTCCCATCCTCATCGAACATCTGCTCGGCATTTCCGTGGTCAGCAATAATAATTGCCGTTCCCCCAGCTTTGATAATGCCAGCCAACAGCCGCCCCAAACATTTATCTACAGTTTCGATCGCAATTACCGTCGCATCCATCCTCCCCGTATGACCAACCATATCCGGGTTAGCGTAGTTAATCACCACAAACGAATAAATGCCCTTCTCAATAGCCGCCACCGCCCCATCCGTCACCTCAGCGGCCGACATCTCCGGCGCCTCATCGTAAGTCGCCACCATCGGGCTCTGCACCATTTCCCGGTCTTCCCCCTCAAAAGGCTCCTCCAGACCCCCATTAAAAAAATAAGTCACGTGAGCGTACTTTTCAGTTTCCGCCGTCCGCAACTGCCGCAAACCGTGCTTAGAAATCACCTCGCCCAGAATATTGTTCAAATTCTGCGGTTCAAAAGCCACTAACACCGACGACAACTTCGGGTCGTACTGAGTAAAACTCGCAAACGCCAGCGGCTCAATTAACTGCCGTTCAAACCCCTTAAAATCGGGAGATACAAAAGCCTGAGTCAATTCTCTAGCCCTGTCCGGGCGAAAATTAAAGAAAATCATCCCATCCCCGGATGCCACCGCCCCTGGGGAAATGCGAGTCGGATCTGCAAACTCGTCCGTCACTCCTTCTGTATAAGAGGCCTGCAACACATCAACTGCCGATCGACCGTCAGGCGCACCCTCAGTCGTCATCACCTCGTAAGCGCGCTGCACCCGATCCCAGCGCTTGTCCCTGTCCATCGCGTAGTAGCGGCCGCTGATGGTCGCAATCCGACCGACTCCTACCTGTTCGATATAACTTTCAATCTTTCCTAGAGCTTCTACACCCTCTTTCGGAGTAGTATCGCGGCCGTCTGTAATCGCGTGAATGCAAACCTCAGAAATTCCCTGTGCTTTTGCTAATTTCAGCAAACCCAAAATGTGACTCAGATGCGAGTGAACCCCGCCCTCGGAACAAAGACCTGTCAGGTGCAACTTGCCGCCCCGACGGCGCACTTCCTCGCAAAGCTGAACCAGCGCCCGGTTGTTGAGCAAAGAACCGTCTTCGACGGCATCCGAGATCCGCACCAACTCTTGAGGAACCACGCGGCCCGCGCCCAGATTCAAGTGACCAACCTCGGAGTTGCCCATTTGCCCGTCAGGAAGCCCTACTGCCCGGCCCGATGTTTTAATCAGAGTTCTGGGGTAAGCGGCCCAGAGACTGTCCATCACTGGTGTTTTCGCAGCGGCGATCGCATTTCCGTCTTTTTCTTCACGATAACCCCAGCCGTCTAGAATAATCAGCACTACAGGAGATACAGACGCTTGTGCCATGCGAATACCTTATTTATTTACAATAATTAATTTCTCGATCGTCATGATTTCCGATTTTGCGGAACATCTTCCGCTAATCAGTTTACAGATTTTCTACGATCCGGCCCCAAAAAGCCAACCAAAATTTCCTCAGCCACAGCATTTTGGGAACTAATTTCGACCTGCTTTGCTTGTTTAATTGATTGCCTTGCCTTCGACTGTGAATCCACAGTCGCAGACTGTTACCGATCTCACCAACAGCGGCCGTGCTTTTGCGGCCGGATTTCACGGATAGTTTAACCGTCGGTCGGTGGCTCTTGAAACACTAAGAACAATACCACACTTGGTTGCGTTTTGCTACTGCCTCAAGAAATAAATTTAAGAGCCTTGACTCGGCTGCGAATAACTTTATGGGAGTTGAGCAAAAATCGGTTTTTTAGTCGGCTCACTTTCAGCAGACATAAAATTATACAACATCTTTTTTAATTTTGACATCGTAATTGCCAAAGAAATCGCGACCGAACAGACCAATTTCCATTTGTTTCGCGATCGCCACTTCGACATTTTGGATGGCAGCACCCTCTCCCGATCGCCCGATCGCCCGATCGGCCCCTGCTGGAAAACTTGGCAATTTTCAAGCGATCGCATAACATCGAACACAGATAAACTTAAAACGGCAACAGGCTGTAATTGTAGAGCCTTGTTGGATATCTTGAAATTAAGCATTTGGGGGCGATCGGCAATGTACAAACTTTTATATTTTGCGACTATAGGACTACTAGCTTTCTCGATCGGAGGCTGCGGTGGCGACGAGGCCAGCAACACAGCCAGCCCCAGCCCCACGGCAGCCTCTCCATCTCCGGCAGCCTCTGCCAGCCCCACCCCAGGAACTCAGACTTTCCAGTCTCCAATAGTAGCCGCCCAGCCTCCCGGGTTAATTCGATCGACCAACCCAGACGAACGAGCCAGACAGGCTCAAACAGGCATCGGCGACAACAAGAACAGGAATCCCACGCTGAGTCTGCCGCCGATCCCGCAAGGCCCCTTGACAGCCAATCCTTCTCAGGCAGACCCCTTTGGGCCGCTGCCGCCGATCGCAGTTCAAATCCCTCCGGGAGCTGCCGGAGTCGCAGCAGGGCCGATGACAGCCAATCCGTTGCCCAAACTGCCACCGCGACTGGTTGCCGCAATCCCTAAACTGCCAGAACTATCCCGCCCAGTCCAAATTGGAGGAACTAAGCTCAAAGGCCCAGCCGCTCCCCAAATCAATCTCAGCCCGACAGCCAGAGGCCTTGTCAGCGAATTCAGGACGCTTCAGGCTCTGCTAGATGACACCACAAAATACTCTGAGTACCGAACGGATCTGAGCGAATTGGCTGTTACTAACGAAGAAAGACGAGAGTTACTCCTAACTAACCGGCCATTTTACCGAAGAATAGAAAAGGCCGTGGATGAATATGTGACAGCCTCTAACTTGTGGAACCTTTACGGAGAAAAATCGCCTCCTGATGCTCTCCGGTGTTCCATAGTGCCCGAAATTGCCGAGGCAATTGAGGTATATCGACCGCCGACAGTAAGAAGGGGGGAACTTTCCTGCGTGACGCGAATAAATTTGCTGCAAGCAGTTTGGCGGCAGGGTAAGAATAGACTTGATGCAGCCCTTCGCGATCAAGACTATAACGCGCGAACAATCGCAAAAGCACCTTTGCTGCCAGTTCTATCCGAAACTCCGACAAATCCTGAGCCAGCAGGCGAGAGGGCCCTGGGTCGGGAAGTAGCCTCGTTGCCACAAATACCAGGGTTCAGCCCCCCGCCAGTAGGGCGCCGCCCAGCGGGATCTCCGCTAATAGCAGCGGGCCCCGGAGATCCTTCTCTGCCGGGAGGCGAAGGCGCGCAAGTTGGCTCCCCGCGCCAAGTTCCGGGACTCAATGCCCCTCAATTGGGCAGTCGCGGCGGACAGCCTGGTTTTCCAGGAGGCGAAGGCGCGCAAATTGGCTCGCCGCGCCAAGTTCCGGGGCTAAATACGCCTCAATTGGGCAGCCGTCCAACTTCAACAACAACTACCGGTACGAATCCCCGCCGTCCAGCAACCTCGCGCCCGCCCCAGCCAATTGCGGCTAGACCCCTAGGAGTGCCGAATCTGCCGCCACTGCCAGTAGACAAGCGCCCGCCCCAGTGGGTAGACCCAAATCCCCCGCCGGTACAGCAGGTGCCGACAGTTCCTCCACCGCCTTCTACCGACCTAGCTACAGGCACTGAAGTCAGCGGGGTGGTAAAAGTTGGTAACGAGACCCAAGTGATTGTCAGAGTACCGAATGAACCAACAAGTCGATATGTCAAAGTAGGACAGCGACTGTCTAACGGGCAAGTGTTGGTGAAGCGGGTTGATGTCAAGCCTGGAGCAGATCCGATCGTGATTCTGGAGGAAAACGGGGTTGAGGTAGCCAAAGCAGTTGGCGAAAAACCCGCAAGTCGCCAACAACAACCCGCCAATGCAGTTATTAGCCGTCTGTCAAATACTAATAGCTCAGCGCGACGCTGAAAATTGACATTAAAGCATGAAAAATGCTAAAGGCAAAAACTCGAATTTTTGCCTTTTTGCATTTAGGGCAGATATCTGACCTGAAGGTAAAATTAGTAGAGGGATTAAAAAATAGACGACTTTTCAGCGAGTATTAGCTTTTAGAAAATCCCTATTAGTAATTGAAGTTAAAGGAGATCGATCGTGCTCGGTTCAATTCAAAAATTAGGGATGGTGATATTAGTTGCTTCTTGTATCGGAAGCGCCACTAATCTCTTGAATCCCCAGCCATCAATGGCTCAACCAACGCCACAGCCAAAACCAGAAGAAGGCAAACGCCCTCCCGTCTGCCAAGGCAACCCTCCTACTGGGAGAGTGAAATGTAATTATGAAGGGGCCGACAACTACGAGGGAGACTTCGTTAACGGCCTGCCCGATGGCAGGGGGGTATATGTATACGGTAACGGCGATCGCTACGAAGGACAGTTTCGGAATGGAGTGCCAAATGGCAGAGGGACATTCATTTTTAAGGATGATGCCCGCTACACAGGCGTTTTCCAAGACGGCACGATGAGGTCTGGGACGGTCGTTTTTGCCAACGGCGAGCGCTACGTTGGAGAGTTCGCCGTTGTCATCAACGTGACGACTAATGTCATTAGCAGCCAACCCGCAGGGCGGGGTCAATTTTTTTACTCGAACGGCGATCGCTACGAAGGACAATTCTTTGCCGGCGCGCCCTTTGGCCCGGGGGTATTGGTGCGCGCAGACGGCACTCGCTGTTCCGGCAGGTTTTTTAATAGTGAACTTGACGCTAGTGTCTCCTGCACTTTCCCTAACGGTACGCGCTATGAAGGAGAATTGCGAAAGGGACTGCCTCACGGTGTCGGGACGATGATCGATGCCAGTGGCAGGCGCTTTCCGGGGGTATTTCGCAACGGCAAGTTCGGAGTTTCGTAAAGGATAAATTGAGGTTTTCAGGCAACTTTTGACCAGAAATCGGACAAAAGACAAATGACGAAGGAAAATAATATCCAGAAGCGCGTAGGAGAGACTTAGTTAATGATTTCCCGTTTTAAAACCAGTGGAATTGCTGTATTAGTTGCATCAGTGTTGGGAATTGGTAGTTACGCGACTTATCCGTTGCCCTCAATGGCGCAAGGAACAGGAGCTAAAACCGGTCGCTGCGTCCCAGCTATCGCTACAGGTAGGGTCAGGTGCGATTACGATGATGGCGATAGCTACATCGGACAGTTCGTTAACGGTTTGCCCAGCGGTACGGGGGTATACATATACTCCGGTGGCGATCGCTATGAGGGGCAGTTCCGTCTCGGCCAGCCAAACGGTCGAGGACAATTTATATTTAAGGACGACGCCCGCGTTGAGGGCATATTCCGAGATGGCAAAATCAGCTCCGGGACAGCTATTTTTACTAATGGCGATCGCTATATAGGGCCGTTTTCTCTGGATTGGAAAGTGGGTACGCCGACTGGACAGGGGCAATTCATTTTTGCTAACGGCGATCGCTTTGTAGGTCAATTTTTGGGGGGCAAACCTTTAGGTGCGGGAGTGTTCACTCGCGCTGACGGTACCCGGTGTTCGGGACAGTTCTTTAATCAAGAACTCGATGCTAGGGGTAGCTGCGCGTTCTCCAACGGTATCCGCTATCAGGGAGAGTTCCGCCAGGGATTGCCTCACGGCAAAGGCACAATTATCGATACCAGAGGCCGGCGTTTTCCGGGAGTGTTCCGCGACGGCCAGCGGCTCGATCGATAAACTGGGAATAAGTGCGATCGGTTAGCAAGCGAGCAACGGCTAAACAAACAGAATACCCACCTCCCCGACTTATTTAAGAAGTCGGGGATCTCACAGAGAAGCGTCGATCCTAAATATTATCAGGATCGACTCCTAACTCTCGCAACTTCGCCGCCAATCTTTCAGCCCGTTGTTCAAGTTCCTGCAACTGAGCTTTTTCTTCTTTAATCAACCCTTCAACTAATGGCGGACACAGTATTTCATTGACTGATAATGTGAGATTGGGAAATACTACAGATACCATTTCTTGCCCCGCCCTAAAATCAGTCTGGGTATAGATGTCTTCACCTTCAGGAAAGGCTAAAATTCGCACCAATTCCTTGTTAGGTGTAGGGTCAACAATTACATATTCAGGTACGTTAGCTAGTTCGTACTCAGCTCGTTTAATCACATAATCGGCGCGCCGATTTTGACTCACTACCTCTATGACTAACAGGGGCTTTTCCTCAAAATCGAGGATACCAGAACCTGGTCTAGCTGCCGCTTGTTCCAAAAGACTTTGAGTGCAAACAACTACATCAGGAATGCGGGATTTATCTTCTTCTGTCCTCACTCCCAAACTGGTTTTTGCTACTAATTCAAGATTGTGTTCAGCTAGATAACGCTGCAACTTATAAACTAAATATTCGCAAATTTTGATGTGTAAAACTGTTGCTGTTGGTATCGGAATTAATTTGCCTTTGTACAGTTCATATTGTAAATCGGAATCAGTTTGATAAAATCGGTATTCTTCAAAAGTTAATGTGGGTGAATTATCAACTTGCTTCTCTTCAACCACTGGCAGTACAGATTGAGACATATCTTTTCACCGATGTCGATATAATTCTATTATATTCCAATACGCTTGGGTTAAGCTCGATCCCCCCTAGCCCCCCTTAAAAAGGGGAGTAGGGGGTGGGACAAGAACTTACTCAAAGTCCCCCAACAATCAGGGGGATTTAGGGGGATATCCGAGGAATAAATAGTTTTAACCCAAGCGTATTGTATTGTATTATATTCAATCTGCCTCAATATGCGTGCATCTGCGACTAAAAGTCCAAACTATAGTGAAATATTGTAAAATTAACATTGCGATCGCCCTGACAACTAGACCTCACCCTTCATTACACCATCCGAGTTTCTATGTCAATCAAAAAAATTCTTTCCATTGCGCTGTTAATTTTCATCCCCATTTCCATCGCCGCTGAGTATTTGCACTGGGGTTCCCTCGCAGTTTTCATCACATCCGCTTTAGGCATTATACCTCTGGCGATTTGGTTGAGCACAGCAACAGAAGAAGTGGCGATCGTCACAGGCCCCTCCATAGGCGGCTTATTAAATGCAGTCTTCGGCAATGCTACAGAATTAATTATTGCCATAGTTGCCCTGAAAGCCGGTTTAATTGACATTGTGAAAGCCAGCATAACCGGCACAATTATCAGCAACTTGCTCTTAGTCATGGGATTTTCCATGCTGTTAGGAGGAATCCGCTACAAAGAACAAGAATTTAAACCAATTATCGCGCGGGTGAACGGTTCCACAATGACTCTAGCAGTGATTGCAATTCTGCTGCCGACAATGGTAATTTACACCTCCAATGGCGTCGAACCCGCAGCCATTCAGAATCTTTCTTTAATAACTGCGATCGTCCTAATTGCAGTTTACGCTCTAACTCTGCTATTTTCATTAAAAACTCACAGCTATCTTTACGAAGTCGGCTTACTCGAACTAGAGTCAGAAAATCCTGAAAACACCGATGAATCTACAGCCCACAAACCGAATTTGTGGCTGTGGATAGGAGTGCTAGTTGCCTCAACTGTTGCCGTTGCTTTTGAATCAGAAATTTTCGTCGGGGTTGTCGAAGAAACTACCAAAGGATTGGGATTGACGCCGCTGTTTACAGGGGTAATTCTGTTGCCGATTGTTGGCGGCGCGGCAGAATATGTAACTGCGGTGGGAGTTGCGATGAAAAACAATATGGATTTGTCAGTTTCTGTCGCGATGGGTTCTAGTTTGCTAGTTGCTTTGCTGGTAGCGCCGGTGTTGGTGATTATCGGATTGGTGATTCATCAGCCGATGGATTTAAACTTTAATCCGTTTGAAGTAGTTGCAGTTGCCATCGCAGTGACAATTGCCAATCTAATCAGTCTCGACGGCCGCTCTAATTGGCTGGAAGGAGTGCTGCTTTTAGCAACATATATCGTGTTAGCAGCAGCATTTTACTTTCATCCCATTACTTGAAGCATTCTTCAGAACAGGCAAGATGCCTGTTCCACAAAAACTGAATTTTATTAACTGGTTCCCAAGAAGAGTCTGGTAACGAGTAACACCCGTAAAGTGCATTGCGCCGAAAGCGCAGCGCACTTTACTGCTAAATAGAATCCGGGTCTATTCCCATCTCCCGCAAGCGCGCCGCCAGTCTGTCAGCTTGCTGCAATCGAGATTGTTCTTGTCTGATTAAATCTTCGACAAGTGGGGGAGATAGAATTTGATCCACCGATAAAACCAAATCGGGAAACTGCAAAGACACGATGTTTTGCCCTGGCACAAAATTCGTTTGTTCGTAAGCAGTCTCATTTTCTGGTAAAGTTACAACTCTGACCCTCATCCGGTTAGGTTTCGGGTCTGCCATCCAATATTCCGGCACTCCAGCATTTTCGTATTCGGCTCTTTTTGTCACGTAATCTTGACGCTCGTTTTGGCTGACAACTTCAACAATTAACACTGGCGTTTCATCCAAATCGAAAACACCAGCACCAGGTCTGGCAAGCAGTTGTTCCCAAAGACTTTGAGTGCAAACAATCACATCAGGAATGCGCGAGGAATTCTCTTCGGTTCTCACTCCCACATTAGTTTTTGCCACTAAATCGAGATTGTGTTCAGCTAAGTAACGCTGCAATCTATAAACTAAGAATTCGCAAATGCTTGCGTGTAAAGCCGTTGCTGCTGCCATCGGTATTAATTTTCCCCTGTGAAGTTCGTAGAGAACGTCAGGTTCTCCCTCATAGACAAGATATTCTTCAAAAGTTAAAGTTGGCGAAGCATCAACTCGATCGGTTTCCGAAACAGGTAAAACAGACTGAGACATATTTATCTGCGCTCCGGTTTGAGTTCTCTTAATTAATTTTACACTTTATAATAAGCTGTTCGACATTTAAACCACTAACGAGGCCTGTAGGGTGCGTCAGCTAGAACACTTACTAAGCAAGGGAAACAAGATAGGGCTGACGCACCCTACAATACTATTTTAAATGCGTAACAGCTTATAGATAGGACTTACGAATGGGGGCCCAGAAACCGGGTTTTTTTACGAAAATATTTCGTTGCAGCCCGCAGATTCGGTAAAAAACCCGGTTTCTTTGTCGGAGTGCGTAAGTCCTGATAGAATTTGATAAGAAAAAACTAAAGTCATAACTATGAACTTAGCTTAAAAGGTTACCCGATCGCGCCATCTCTCTAAAATCTTGTCGCCAATGCCCTGAACCCGCGCCACGTCGTCCAAAGAGGTGAAAGGTTGCTGTTGCCGCGCTGCAATAATTCTCTCGGCTAACTTCGGGCCAACCCCTGGCAAAGTTTCTAATTCTTCCTGAGTCGCGGCATTCAAATTAACTAACTTTTTACCCGCCGCAATTTGAGGTTGAGCATCCGCAGATTTTGATGCTGCTTGTAGTGAGTCGCACTTTTTTTTCTTAGCGTCAATTTTTTGTTTGATTCGGGCGGGAATTCCCAAGATTGCACCTTTGTAAAGCCGATCGAACTCCCGCTCAAAATGGGCCGCAACTGTGGGACTCTCGATCGCCAGCAGCGTCTCGTCATTCCCGTGATTTGCAGCCTCAGTCCAGTTGTGAGAACCTGTAAGCACCGTTTTGCCATCCACAACGCCGAATTTGTGGTGCAGGCGATCGCCCATTGGTAATAGCGGCACTCCCACCGCAGTCAGCGGCTTTCTCCAAGGGCGATTGTCAGCTTCTAACCGGCAATCTTCCATGAAAGTCGCACCCATCATATCCAAACCTTCACTGTACGAGCGATAAATAAAATTAGAGTCAATCAAAGCTCGCACCGCAACTCCCCGCCCAGCTTCAATTTCCAGAGTATTTGACAACCGCTGAGCCGAAAATACAAACAGTGCCAAATCAACCGACTTTTTCGCACTGCCCAAAGTTCGATTTATCAAACTGTTAACGCTTTTTTCCCACGGAAAAATCTTGGAAGTCGGCGAAAATTGCACCGCAACAGTCGCATTCCCTACTCTCACTTTTTGTACTTGACGAAACGGCTTTTTGATGCCAAATTTGCTGTTCGGTTTGCCTCCGGGCCCGTCGCCCCACATGATGTTAAATTCTTGAGTAAATAGTTGCGCTAATTGAGCATTTTCTATCTTCAGTAAATTGTTGGCATTGCCGCGACTTGCTGCTGTTTTGAAATCGCCGTGTATATCGCTTGTTGTAAAATTAGCAGAAGTTACGATTACTGTTTTGCCGTCAATTACTACAAATTTGTGGTGCATCAAACCGCTGCCTTTACTGCCGTCAGCAGTATCGTCAATTACAGGAATCCCGGCATCCTTGACAATTACCAAAGCATCGTTTTGCTTGATTTCATCGGTACTCAATTTACCGTCTTTATTGATATCGGCAAGTTGCAGAAATTCGCTGTAACGATCGCGCTCTCTTTCGGGTAATTTCGCTAACTCCTGGGCTGTAAAATCGCCAGGGGGGCGACTGTACAGATGTTCGACAATTAATCTAACTTTAATTCCCGATCGCTGCCGATCGGCCATCACTCGCGCAATACCGGGCAAGCGAAACTCCTGAACCGCTACATCTACCGTCGATCCAGCATTAGCTACCGCAAAAGCGACCAACTTTTCTAAATCATCTCCAGGTCTCGTTTGCTGGCGGTAAGGCTCTGTATAACTCGAAGCGATCGACTGATTGAAGTATACTTGCAACAAGGGGTCTTGAGGCAGCGGAGCCGGACTGGGAGGTAAATTCTGCACGTCTTGCTTTGTTTGTCCGCAGCCCGCCAGATCGATCGCCAGCAGCCCAGCACAACACAAACCCAGTAAATGATAATAAAATACAGTCACAAAAATTTAAAATTATTGAGGTTATTGGCTCACCCACAGTTCAAATATATTCGATAAAGTAAACTTAGAACCTATTAAATTTATGCAAGGGAATAGATTTTGCGTCTTGTAGGACTGCCTCGATGCCGGAAGCATCACTGGTAGGGTAGCAGCATTCAGGGGCGTGGGTCAAACCCGATACCGCTGCTTTATGGCTAAAAGAAAAAGAATTTTTCAGTGCGGTCACAAAGGATATGGTAAAGCGTGCCATCGCTGCACGCAAGAGTTGGTGGCGCAGCAGCATTACGTTGAAGTGCTGGCAGAAAAACAAACCAAAAAACAAGAGAGGGAAGCATCATTTGCTAGAGATATCATCGATCTCAGAGGTCTGCCCGACCACGTAGTCACTAAAGCCCGCGCAATTATAGCAGCTTTGGGCGAAAATAAGAATTACAGAGATTTCGGCGGCAAACGCCTGCGTCACAACCGTTTGATCGTGAGTATTCCTGTAGGGCGCAACTACAGAATGCTTTGTGAAGATTGCGGCACTTTCTTAATTCCCCAAAAAGTTTTGTCGCACGAAGACTACAACGTCTGCAAACCAGGAAGTCATTAGTCAGTTGGCAGTTGGCAGTTGGCAGTTGGCAGTTGGCAGTTGGCAGTTGGCAGTGGTCATTAATGCCTTTAGGATACGTGCTTTATTCATTTCATTTGGTAGTCATTCATTCATTATTAGTTCGTCATTTAATTAAAGCAATGCAAATTTACCTCGACTATAGCGCCACCACGCCCACACGCCCAGAAGCGATTGAAGCCATGCAAAAAGCCCTGACTCAGCAGTGGGGAAATCCTTCCAGTTTGCACGAGTGGGGACAAAGGGCGGCGACAGCTTTAGAATTAGCGAGAATGCAGGTTGCTAGCTTGATTAACGCGCTACCGGAATCGATGATTTTTACCAGCGGTGGCACTGAAGCGGACAATTTGGCAATAATGGGAGTTGCCCGTCTTTATACAAAGCCACAACATATTATTATCTCCAGTGTAGAGCATTCCGCAGTAGCAGAACCAGCTCGACAACTCGAACATTTGGGATGGGAAGTGACGCGCCTACCGGTGGATAAATTTGGGCGAATTCACCCTTGGGATTTGCAAGAGTCGCTGCGATCGCATACAGTGTTAATTTCCATCATCTACGGACAAAGCGAAGTTGGGACGCTGCAACCAATAGAAGCATTATCGCAAATTGCGCGCGATCGCAATATCCTGTTCCACACCGATGCAGTTCAAGTTGCCGGCAAACTGCCAATTGACGTGCAGAAACTGCCCGTAGACTTGCTTTCGCTTTCCAGTCACAAACTTTACGGGCCGCAAGGTGCAGGGGCGCTGTACGTGCGTCCAGGACTAGAATTAGTGCCAATGTTCGGGGGTGGCGGGCAAGAGTTGAAACTGCGTTCAGGGACGCAAGCGCTGCCCGCTATCGTTGGTTTTGGAGTGGCGGCGGAATTGGCTTTGCAGGAAATAGATGTGGAAACGCCGAGATTAATTGAATTGCGCGATCGGCTTTTTGACCTATTAGCTCATGTACCCTGTTTAGTACCAACTGGCGATCGATATTACCGACTGCCGCACCACACCAGTTTTTGCATACTCTCCCCATCCTGTCGCCCTTACCAAAACAGAGATACAGAGCAAATCACAGGCAAAACTCTGGTGCGGCAGCTAAATTTAGCCGGAATTGGCATTAGTTCCGGTGCCGCTTGTAGCAGCGGCAAACTAACTCCCAGTCCGATATTATTAGCAATGGGATATGACGAAATCGGCGCAGTTGGTGGAATTCGCTTGACTCTAGGACGAGAAACCACAGAAGCTGATATTGATTGGACGGTAATTGCGATCGAGCAAATTTTGGATAGATTAATGCCCAAAGTAGCATTATCCAGACGTTAAGATAAACCGCCAACCAAAATAACGGTATTTATCCGCGTTCATCCGCGTACATCCGCCAACATCTGCGGTCAAAATCATAAAAAATCAGAACCAAGCCCAAAAACCCACCCGCAATCATGATAAAATCAATTCCGGTGTTATTCACAACTCCCTACAATGGAAGAAAACCGCGCCCAAGCCTACTTAGAACTAATTCACACCCTGCTGAATTGCCCCAACGGCGAAGAGCCCCAGATATTACAAGATAACTCAGAATTGTTGGATGTCGAATTTCTGGAAACTTGCGAGTTGGTAGCCGAAAAAATGGCACAGCAAGGAGGGCAAAACGGCGCTAATTTCCTGCGGAATCTGATCGGCCAGCTAGCACAATTAATCGATATCAATGATGGCGATAACTCCGCAGGTGAAAATCCCCAAGAGTATGGAAACTTCATTTTAGAATTATTGCAAGCAGAAGATGGTAGCAATAGCAATACAGCAGTAATTTACCAGATGCTAGCTGAACGAAAACATCTCCTAAATGCTCGTTTTTCTGACATTTTAGAGCAAGTAATGCAGAGATTAATTGGTGGCGAAAATGCACAAACTATTGACTCAATAGTCAGTATCGTTGAAGACTTGACCATTAATATTAGTAATTTTCCCGGTGGGAATAGAGCGAATAATATTGAAATTGCCATTGCCGCTTATCAACTTGTTTTAAATAATAGGCAACCGGGAAGCGAAAAGTTTGCTCAAACTCAAAACAACTTAGCTGCTGCCTATATTACCAGAATAAAGGGTTCGCGGGCCGAAAATGTGGAAATGGCGATCGCCCTTTATGGCGCTGCTTTAACAGTCTACACCCTTGAGGCTTTCCCGGAAGATTGGGCAATGGCTCAAAATAACCTAGCTGCTGCTTACGCAAACAGAATCAACGGTTTGCGGGCGGAAAATCTCGATCGCGCGATCGCATTTTTTGAGGCTGCTTTAACTGTTCGTACCCGCGAACAGTTTCCTGAAGATTGGGCAATGATTCAATATAACCTAGGTAATGCCTATTATGACAGAATCAACGGTTCGCGGGATGAAAATCTCGAAAAGGCGAGATCGTTTTATGAAGCAGCATTAACAGTATATACCCGTGAGGATTTCCCTGAATATTGGGCAATGATTCAAAAGAAGCTAAAGTGAGGCCACCACGCACAATCTCAGAAACCGGGTTTTTTCCGATATCTTCGCCTCCGATTAAATATCTTCGCAAAAACCCGGTTTCTCGCCACCCATTAAACCAACCCCAAGTATGATAAAATAAAGTCCGGTGTTATTCAGAGTTTCCCACAATGGAAGAAAACCGCGCTCGACTCCAATCAGAAGGTGAATATTCCCAAGAATATGCAAACTTTATCCGAGAATTATTGAAGGTAGAAGAAAGCTATAGCGGTCTTCAAGGAATTTACCCGATACTAAAACAACGGCAACATCTCCTCAATGCCCGTTTTGCCGAGACTTTACAGCAAGTAGCCCAGACGTTAATGTCCCAAAATCCAGAAGCAATTGAGTTCATTGCCGCCCTAATTGAAAATTTGAGTATTCATATTAGTGATTTTCCCCTTGGCAGTAGAGCGAATAATATTGAAATTGCCATTACTGGTTATCAAATAGTTTTAAACAATCGACAACCGGGAAGCGAAAAGTTTGCTCAAACTCAAAATAACTTAGCTAATGCCTACTATTTCAGGATAAACGGTTCGCGGGCCCAAAATCTGGAACGGGCGATCTTTTATTACCAAGAGGCACTAAAAGTTCGTACTCGCGATGCCTTTCCTCAAGATTGGGCAACGACACAACATAATCTGGCGGCTGCCTACTATTCCAGGATCACGGGAGAGAAAGCAGAGAATATCGAATGGGCGATCGCATTTTTCAAGGCCGCACTGCCAATCCGCACCCGCAATGACTTTCCCAAACTATGGGCTGAGACCCAAAATAATCTAGGAGAAGCTTACCGTCACAGAATCAGGGGAGAGAAAGCAGACAATATCGAACAGGCGATCACTTTTTATAATGCCGCACTGGAAGTCTACACCAGTGATGACTTTCCCAAACTATGGGCTGAGACTCAAAATAATCTAGGAGAAGCTTACCGCGAAAGAATCAGCGGAGAGAAAGCAGACAATATCGAACAGGCGATCACTTTTTACAATGCCGCACTGGAAGTCTTCACCCGCGATGCTTTTCCCGAATATTGGGCAACGACACAAAATAATCTGGCAATTGCCTACTGTCAAAGAATTAGGAAAAAAAAAGCAGACAATATCGAACAGGCGATCGCTGCGTACAATTTGGTTTTACAGATAAGCACTCGCGAGCACTTCCCGTTAGAAAACGTAGAAACTTTAAACAACCTGGGCTGGGCTTATCTGGCAAAACTAGACCACATTAACCAAGAAAAACTAGAAGACAAAAACCAAAAAGCAGCAACTCTCCAAAGTGCCTGCGATACCTTTAAAAAAGCCATAACCGGAGCCACAGAACTGAGGAAGTTAGAATCGCAAAATGAAGTTAAGCAAAAACACGACTTGCAGTGGGATAGACTCTACAAAGGCATGGTGCAAGTATGTCTCGATCGCGCCAGCAACCAAGAAGCACTAGAATATGCCGAAGCCAACAAAGCCCGCAACCTTGCAGAACTAATCGCCCAAAAACAGGAAATCCCCAAAACCCTAACACCGATCACCTTCAGCCAAATCACCCAACTCCTCACCCCCAACACCGCCCTGATTGAATGGTACATCACCGACGAAGAAATCATCACCTTTGTCGTCACTTACCCCGACGTGCTGACAGTGCATCGCCATCGTCAATGGCATGAATTAATCTATTTAGTTACTGAATATCGAGCCTCCTACAAAACAAGCAAAACCGAGTGGCAAAAACAACTTGCTACCTATCTCCAGCGCCTCGCCGACATCCTCCAAATCACCACAATCCTGCCGCCATAAACTACCAGCTTAATCCTAATTCCCCACTGGTTGCTGCACCTGTTCCCCCTCCACGCCCTACCCATAACTGACGGCGAATTCTTATTAGATAAATACCTCGAAGGCATTCAATACGCCCCCAGTTGCCAACTCCTGCAACAGATTACCATCCACCCAAATTTTGACCAACTCCTCGCCCTGCAAAACCCCACCTCCGATCTGCGCTACACCGATTTAGAAGTCGCCAGCATCGCCCCCAAATTCGCGATTAGTCAAATTCTCTCCGGCGATGAAGCGAGTAAAATAAATCTCCTAGAAAAGTATCTAGATCAGTTAGAAAACGCCCACTGCGCGCACTTTTCCTGTCACGGCTCCTTCAATCCCGACGATCCGCTAAAATCGTTTTTAATCTTGTCAGGCGGCATCATCCCCGGAGATCCCCCCCAGCCCCCCTTCTTAAGGGGGGAGCAAGAAGAAGAAGTTATCAAAGTCCCCCTTTTTAAGGGGGATTTAGGGGGATCGGATTTAGATGAATCAGAGCGCTACGTGGAATGGCGCGAAGGCAAAACAGCGGACATTAACAAATGCCTAACATTAGCAGACATCTTGCTACTGCAATTCAAACATTGCCGCCTAGTCGTGCTTTCCGCCTGCGAAACCGCACTAATTGACACCAACAATCGCTCCGATTATATAGGATTACCGACAGGATTTATCCACGCCGGTGCAATGGGAACCCTAGCGAGTCTTTGGGCTGTCAACGACCTCTCCACTGCCTTGATGATGGTAAAATTCTATGAATTGCTAAAACCTGGAGTTAGCATCGGTAAAGCCCTCCACGATACCCAGCGCTGGTTTAAGGCTGCCACGACTTCAGATTTGCTATCATGGGTGCAGGAATCGGATAGTTTCGATGGCGATCGGAAAGAATATACTGAAGAACTGCTAGGACGTTACAAGGAGGATGAAAAACCCTACGGCGATGTTTATCATTGGGCCGCGTTTTGTGCGATAGGCTTATAATCTATGTACAAATATTGTAGGGGCGGGTTCGCCAACCATCTCTGATAAAAACCAGAGATTTCATAAACCCGCCCCGGCCTATGATATAACGCATAATCTATCTGTACAATAGAATTGCGATCTAAATTTTTCGGTGGGGTGGGGGCGGGTTTTTACAATCCATCGGTGGGTGTCAAATATTTCGGCGAACCCGCCCCTACAGCACTTGGCATTATGCTACGATCGTGAATAAACAGGGTATAATTCAAGGAAAGATTTAATTCTATCCATGAAAACCGATAGCATATTTTACAACATCTTCCAAGAATTCCCCTTTGTGTTCTTTGCCCTTCTCGGCATATCCGCCGATAGCGCCAACCAATACCAATTCACATCCCAAGAAATCAAACAACTAGCCTTTCGCCTAGACGGTTTATTTCTACCAATCATCCCCGATCCTCAACTACCATTCTACGTTGTCGAAGTCCAATTTCAACCAGATCCAACTCTCTACTATCGTCTCTTTGCCGAACTATTCATCTATCTCAAGCAATACCAACCACCGCACCCTTGGCAATTGGTAGTCATCTACCCAAATCGGCAAACCGAAAGAGAAAGCAACATCCATTTTCAGGAAATGCTCGCACTCCCAAAAATCACCCGTATTTACATCGATGAACTAAGTGCATCAGAAACAGCATCTCTACCGATAAAATTGATTAAACTGGTAATCGAACCAGACAACACCGCCGAAAATTTTGCCATAGACTTAGCCAGACAAGCCGAAATCGAAATATCGGATATCACAGCCAGAGAGAACTTCATCAACTTACTAGAAACCATCATTGTTTACAAATTACCCCAAAAAACCAGAGAGGAAGTTGCCGCCATGCTTAGACTAAGTGACTTAAAGCAAACCAGATTTTATCAAGAGATTTTTGAAGAGGTACAAGCTGAAGCAGAAGCCAAAGCAGAAGCAGAAGCTAAACAGCGAAATAAAGTTGCTATTCTCAGAAATTTTAGTCGGGGATTAGCTATAGAAGATATTGCTACATTCTTAGACTTACCTGTAGCTGAAGTCGCAGCGATTATCACCGAAGCTCAAAAAGAACAAGCTGAGCAAGCCGAGCAAAATTAATCAACGTACACTAAAATTAGTAGGGTGCGTCAGTTGCGAAAACCCTGATTTTTCGTGCCAACCTAAGACTGACGCACCTTACAAGTGAATTGTTGACAAGCTACCGCAAAAATTCCGAGAGGAGATTGTCGCCCGCCATGTTTAGCCTAAGTGACTTAAAACACACCAGATTTTATCAAGATGTTTTTGCCGAAGGAAAAGCAGAAGCTAAACAACGAGAAAAAGCTGCTATTTTCAGAATGTTTAGTCTGGGATTATCTACAGAAGATATTGCTACAATCTTTGACTTACCTGTAGACGAAGTAGCAGCGACTATCGCCGAATCTCAAAAAGAACAAGCTGAACAAGGTGAGCAAAATTAATCAAACTACGGTTTGATTGAATCGGTTTCAAATTCAAGTAACATTCATTTGGAATTAAAATTTATGACGAAAAGCGTGATTTTCTCGGAAATATATGATGCGATTACCACAAGCCCGCAGATTCTTACTCCGCCATTTATTGAAGAATTGCTCAAGACTGTTTTACCTTTAGCCGAGTCTGATGCTGATGATAAAGTCGTTAAACAAGCGATTAACAACCTCTATCGAAATTTTACAGAGGTGAGAGATTTGATTGGCAATGTGAGAAAAAATCTCGATGATGTCGAAGCAGAAATCACACCCGGTTATGAAACACTCATCAATACATATCCCGATATCAAAAAACTAGAAGCAAGCTTGAAAAAACGCATTGACAAAGCCGATGCTAAAAATTGACCATCCCCAAATCTACATCTACAGCTATCAACTCAGCCAGAAAAGCCAAACCGAAGTCAACTCTATCTGGACTTGGGCTAATAGTATCTGGCAACATTTCAGCCCGGAAAAAGAGCTAATCTTTTCCCAAGCCAACCTCGGTTATCCCCTCACGAGAGCCAAGAAATTCTCGCATTCAAATAAAATTGATGGTTCCTTTAAGTTTTGCCGTCTGGATGATAGTGAAGGAATTTTAGCAAGAATTGGTAGCCCAGAAACCGATGAAAATAAAGATATAAATATCGCAGCATTAAAAGATTTTAATGTTAATAATCTCATGCTGGCTGATAGTTATGAAGATTGGCTGGGACAGACTATTTTTATTACCTACAAATTACAAACCTATCAACCTCCCACTAAAAAATACCTCCGCCAAGTTGCGGATGAATGTTTAAAGAATCTGTTCCCCGAAGCATCTGTGCGTCTACCTTTTTACCGCGATACTGAGTTACTGGGTTCTCCAATTTTTGAGTACAGTTCGCTCAAAAGTCAACTACAAGTCTTTGTTTATCTGGTTGACGATGAGATTGAGGAAAAATTAGGGCAAATTCTTCTACCTTTGTTTGAACTGTTTTATTGCCGCCATAAAATCACTACAGCTTTTCTGGATAGTCGCAAAAATTATGATTTACTCAAGAAACTCTATGGGCTCTCCTGACTTTATGGTGTATAATGTAACAAACAATACATTTGCTGTCATGGACTTTTATTTGGACTATATAT
>NZ_JAUBWA010000055.1:0-25360 GCF_036702825.1 Microcoleus sp. A003_D6
TTGTTTGCTTTCCACCACCGCCATGCAGTTGTGTAACTTATGCCTATCGCTTTGGCGTAGTCAGGTAGTTTCATTTTCGACCTCCTGACTACATATTACCACGATTGCTTATAACCGCTTACCAACTTAATGAAGTTTTACAATAACAAAGACAGGTGTTCTCTCCACTCCCGAGTGGAGCATATCAAACTCCAGCCGATCGGTTTTGGCGCGTTCAGGTGCATGGTTCTGGTTAAGATTAATGTATTGTGGGCTACTGTCGATCGTCCTATGCATCTTCCATCGTCATTTACCACAAATTTAAAAAAGTTGTCCTGCTAATGGATCGATTGAAAAATGGAAAGTTTTATCCCTGAAAACTCTGAAACCTGTCAGGGCTGTGCCTCCAAGCCAGACTTGTACAAAGAGCTGCAAGGAACCACAGAATTACTGCTGACGATCGCTAGCTCGATGCCGATGCCCCTGATCGTCAGCAGTCTGGCGGACGGGACAATTCTTTATAGCAACGATTTATGCCGTCAGGCTTTCGGGCTCCCAGCATTCAAGTCGATCGAGCGCCAAAAAGCCGAAATGTTCTACCACAACCCCGCAGACCGCCAGGAACTGCTGTCGCGGCTCGCCCGCAACGGACACGTCCGCGAGGCCGAAGTCTGTCTCAAAAAAACTGACGGCACGCTGTTTTGGGCAACTGTATCGATGCGGTATCTGACATTGCGGTCGGAAAGAGCTGTTCTGTCGGTGTTCTGCGACATTACCGATCGCAAGCGAGCCGCCGCCAAGGAGCAGGAATTGCTCGCGTCAATCCACTTGCGGGCCCGCCAGCAAGCGGCCGTCGCTTACTTGGGGCAGGAGGCCCTGGCCGAAACAGATTTGTCTGCACTGATGGACAAAGCTGCGGTTTTAATTGCTCAAACGCTGGACGTTGATTATTGTCAGTTGTTAGAACTTTTGCCCTCTGGCCATGCTTTTATGCTGCGAGCGGGGGTGGGCTGGCAGCCGGGTCTCGTCGGCAGCGCTATTGTTACCGCTTCTGCCCGATCGCAAGCAGGTTACACATTGCGATCGGGCAAAGCGACGATCGTCGAAGATTTGCGGGTGGAAACGCGCTTTAGCGAGTTGCCGCTGCTGCACAACCACCGGGCTATCAGCGGCGTCACTGTCATCGTTCCCGGCAATCGGGGACTGGAGAGTTTCTTGGGACAAGCAGAACCGGAGAACACTTCCTCTTCTCCGGCCTGGGGCGTTTTGGGGGTTCACACCAACCAAGGGCGGGTTTTCAGTCAAGATGACGTTTATTTTGTAGAAGCGATCGCCAACGTGTTAGCCGCGGCGATCGAGCGGATTCGATCGCAAGAGCGCTTGCAAATAATGGAACGGGCGATCGAAAGCAGCAGCAACGGCATTGTAATTACCGATGCGACGCTTGCAGACAATCCGATTATTTATGTCAATCCCAGTTTTGAGCGGATAACGGGTTATTGCAGAGATGAGTTAATCGGTAAAAATTGCCGGTTTTTGCAGCGCCCAGACACGAGTCGGGAGGCTGTAGAAGAGCTGCGATTTGCTATTGAAGAAGGCAGGAATTCTCAAGTTGTATTGCAGAACTTTCGGAAAGATGGCTCGTCTTTTTGGAACGAAGTTTCTATTGCTCCTGTTTACAACTCGCGCCAGCACTTAACTCACTTTATTGGAGTTCAAACCGATATTACCGACCGCCAGCGAGCGGAAGAAGAATTATTTTTAAATTCTCAAGCTTTAGCAGCTTTTAGCGCTAATCTCAAACACTTGCACCGGATTACAACTTATCATTATCAAAATTTTGAAGAACTAATTGACGATTATTTAACAGCAGGCTGTTTGATTTTTGGACTTTCTATCGGCATCATGGGTGAAGTTGAGAAGGAAAAGTTTATTATCCGGGCGGTAAAAACTGATTTAGTATCCTTCGCGCGCGGCTTAGAATTGAACCTCAGCGATACTTTATGCGCTCAGGTGATCGAACTTCAGAAAACTGTTGCGTGTTCTCATTTGGGAGCAAATTTTGAGATGCGCGAACATCCAGTTTATCAAAAATGGAAGTGGGAAGCTTACATCGCAACGCCAATATTTGTTAACAATAAAAGTTACGGCACATTGAGTTTTAGTTCGCAACAAATTAGGACAAAATATTTTGAATCCCAAGAAATAGAAATCATAGAGTTGATGGCTCAAAGCATCGGTAAATTTCTGGCGGTTCACCAAATGGAAGTCGAACGGCAGCAAGCCGAAAAAGAGCGCTGCGAGTTGATAGTATCTCTCCAAGAAAGTGAAGAACGCTATCGCCGTTTAGTAGAACTATCTCCCGAAGCGATCGCCGTTCACAGTCAAGGGAAAATCGCCTACATCAATGCAGCAGGCGCTAAACTCCTGGGCGCCAGCTCACCGTCCGCGCTAATCGGTTTTGCGGTATTGCATTTCGTCCATCCAAACTATGTGGAAAAAGCCAGAGAGCGCATTCGGCAAGTCGAGGAAGAAAATAAGCCGATCGAGCTAGCCGAAGAAAAACTGATGCGGCTCGACGGACAAATAATAGACGTTGAAGTTGCCGGCATCCCCGCTACTTATCAAGGCTCAGCCGCCGCCCAGATTATTATTAGAGATGTCACCGAGCGCAAGCGAGTAGAACGGCAACTGCTGCACGGCGCTTTTCACGATGCGCTTACGGGTTTGCCCAACCGCGTTTTGTTCCTCGACAGGCTAGGACAAGCCATCCGCCGATCCAATCAGTCCCCCGATTACAAATTTGGTTTACTTTTCCTAGATTTAGACCGCTTCAAAGTAGTGAATGATTCTTTAGGACACCTTCTAGGAGACAAACTGCTAATCGCCCTCGCGCATCGGCTGGAAACCTGCGTGCGGGCTTCTGATACCGTCGCCCGGCTGGGGGGAGACGAATTCACCATCCTGCTAGACAACATTCAGAGCCTCAGCGACGCCACCCTAGCAGCTAACAGGATACAAACAGAACTGACTCTGCCGTTTAATATCGCAGGGCACGAAGTATTTACCACCGCTAGCATTGGCATTGTTTTCAGTCGAGGCGAAGTCGCAGCAGCCGACGCAAGAGGCGAATCGAATCTGTACAGTCACCCGGAAGAATTCTTGCGCGATGCTGACATTGCGATGTACCGCGCTAAAGCTTTGGGCAAGGCCCGCCACGAGGTGTTTAATTTAGCGATGCACGACCAAACTATGTCGCTATTGCAGTTAGAAACTGACCTGCGGTTGGCTATTTTGGGGACGGACGAATTAGGTTCGAGCAAGAATGAATGTTCGCACTTTATTGTCCACTACCAACCCATTGTTTCGATCGCCAGCGGTGCGATCGAGGGTTTTGAGGCTTTGGTGCGCTGGCAGCACCCCGTTCGGGGTCTAGTGTCGCCGTCTACTTTTATTCCTGTAGCTGAAGAAACCGGCTTGATCGTGCCTCTGGGAGCCTGGGTGCTGCGGGAAGCTTGCCGGCAATTGCGCCTTTGGCAAGAAATGTTAAGGGATTTTGAGGGAACAAGGAAGAGGGCAAGGAGCAGTGTACGTCATTTAACGGATAGAAGGAAGCAGCAAGAAGGAAGTTCGGGAAAAATCAGTGTACGTGATTTAACGGATAGAAGGAAGCAGCAAGAAGGAAGTTCGGGAAAAATTAGTGTACGGCATTTAACGGATAGAAGGAAGCAGGAAGGAGGAAGTTCGGGAAAAATTAGTGTACGGCATTTAACGGATAGAAGGAAGCAGCAAGGAGAAAGAAGTAAGAACGAGGAAGTCAGAGATTTTTCAACTGACTCTAATTCCCAATTTCCGATTGCAAATTACAAATTACCAGTTACAAATTACCAGTTACCAATTATCGATCCTTCGCAATTAACAATGAGCGTCAATCTTTCTCCGAAACAGTTAGGTCTGCCGAATTTGATCGAACACATAGATGAAATTTTGGCAGAAACTGGCTGCGATCCGAGCTGTTTAAAATTGGAGATTACTGAAAGCGCGATCGTGGAAAATGTGAAGAAAGCCAATATTGTGCTCGCTGAATTAAAAGGTAGAAATATTCGATTGTCGATCGACGATTTCGGTACTGGCTATTCGTCTTTGAGTTACTTGCACCGCTTTCCGCTGGATACGCTAAAGATCGATCGATCTTTTGTGAGCCGCTTGGGGGCGATCGAAAACGGTGACGGGGGGGGTCAGCCTTTACAAATTGTGCGGGCAATTGTGACTTTGGCTCACAATTTGGGATTGAATGCGATCGCCGAAGGTGTTGAGACAGTCGAACAGTTAGCACAGCTTCGAGCACTCGGATGCGAACTTGCTCAGGGATATTTGTTTTCTAAACCTTTGGACAGTAACGCGATAACTGAAATTCTTAAAAGACATATTTCTCAGTAGTCAGTTGGAAATTGGTAGTTAGCAGTTGTAAGTTCTCAAAAAGAAGAGGAAGAAATAACAAATAAGGTACACAATCATTGAACAATTTACTGGCTTCACTTTTTTTCAAGCCATAAAGCTTGATGGCTTGGATGACCGTAGCAGCCGAGGTCGTAACCGTAGGGTTTTGGTATGGGTTTTGCGATCGCACAGCAGGATGAGGGACTACTTCCAGTCTATGTCATCACCGCCAAAGCGGTTGCTATATCGGGAGTCAGAATCAATGGGAGTCTGATTGATTCTGACTTCTGTATTATTTTTTATTTTTCATCAAAAACTTCACTTATTTCCAGTAACCCCAAAAGTCTTGATGCGCGACATTACAACTTAGTTGCTTTTGAGCAATCATTTGTTGTTTTTGACTCAACCAGCTTTTGAACTTTTGTTGTAAACTTTCTTCTTCAATAATTTCTGGAATCGATGCTTCCATAAACCCTAAAAGTAACTGAAGAAAAATGCGATCGCTACCACTGATTTCCCAGGGACTTTCTCCCTGCAATCCCTTCATCCCAATCCCCTGCATTGCTTCCCACATAAAAGCACCGCAGTCAGATCCCATGCCTCTGCCGAAGTCTTGAGGGCGCTGCATATGCCGATCGTAGTATTTAATAAAGCCCGCATCCTCATCGGTTTGAGGAGTAAAATTCATACCCGTATAATTAAGAGTAGTCACAATGGGCAATTGGTACTTATTGAGATATTTGAGGAAAATCTGAAATTGTTGTTTGCTAAATAAATCGAAAACGGCATTAGCAACAACCAAGTTGATGGTTTCTAAATTTATTAGATTTTCTAATTCTAAAATAGAACCAACGATTCCCTGAATAGTAATTTTATGGACTTGGTTTTCCAAGTTTAATCTTAAAAACTGAGATTTTGAATCATATCCATTTTTGACTGCCCAAGATGCTAAACTAGCAAAAGCAATTTCCAAGAGTTCTTGATTTTGTTCAACCAGAAACCACTCCTGATCTTGGGAAAATTTGCTCAGATAGTAACGACAGTTAGCACCTGTACCAGCCCCCAAATCAACAATTCTCAGGTGTTTGTGTTTTTTTAAGTATTGCTGACAGCTTGCTTCAACAACAGGGTTACGGGCTATGGTATCATAAGGAATACGCAGTTCTAGCCATTGGGCTAATTGCTGGTTCTTAGTCATTACATTATCAGTCATTTGATTTCCTACAAAAAAGAATTTCAGAAGGCTTTTATCTAAAGTCGCGCAGGCGGGCTTTGCTTGTATAGCTTCGCCCTTTAGGGTTTGGGAAAATGGGTTGCGTAAGTCCTGCTTATATGTAGTGCGAGCATCCTGCTGGCTAATTTTTGCGTAAGTCCGATCGTAAATTATTTGTAAATACTTGCAAAAAATCTTGATAAGTTTTATCCCAAGTATTAAAGGATAGATTCAAGGTACGATTAAAAGCTTCTTTCCGTAATTGATTAAGTTCATGACGATCTTCTTTAAGCAGCCTTCTGAGTGCCGTAAAAAATTGTTCCTGCTTACCTAGCTCAATCACTATCCCATTGACTCCATCTTCAATCCAGTCACTAATTGCTCCAGTTGCATAAGCTAATATTGGTAGCCCGTGAGCCACAGCTTCAGCAGTAGCCATAGAATAACTCTCATAGGTAGATGGGGAGATATAAAGATCGGACTGGGACAACAACTCCAACATAGTCTTCTGAGGAATACTGCCATGGACAATTACGGTATCTTTCAGTCCCGCACGCTTGATTGACCCCAGAATCTTCTCTGTGTAATTGGCTTCTTGTTCGCTGTCACCAATTAAATGCAGCCTAAAATTCTTTATTTTCATCTGGGCTAACATTTCCACTAATTCAAGTTGACCTTTGCGCCGATACAAGGTTCCTATGCTAATTAGAGTTATCTGCTCATTTTCCGAGCGGTCTTTAAGATTAGCCAAATGGGAAGCTTGAGCTGGATCGATACCTGGAAATGCTACGACGATTTTATCTGTTTCTATGCCTCCCATTAAGATATAATCCCGCAGTTGGAAACTAGGAACAATAATACCCTTCATAGCTCTTAACCACTGCGCTTCATCACTCCAGAGCGCTTTCTTTTCCTCAGTCGAGTAGTAGGTATTCAATGACTCAAGATGGTGGAGCATCAGGTAAGTCCGTTGAGCATAGGGAAGAAATTGCTTTAAGGAAGTTTTGAACTCAGGAATCGTCAAATAGAGCGCGTCAATTACAAAGATACAATTAGAAGGCAAAACACTCAAATGCTGTAGAAGCTCGGAAACAGATCCATTTAAGGAATAGAAAAAATTCTTACCAATCGCTTCCTGCTCCAATCGCTTGACAATTTCTAAATTGTAGAGCGATCCTCCCGATATGAAACTTAGTTTAGGCTGAATAAAGTAAATCATGTTTGGTTTATACCTCTGCTTCGTAGCTTCCCCAGGCAATATGACTTTCCTCCAGAATGATGTTGAGAATACCTTGGAAAAATGGACTGACTTTTTTGCTGATTTGCTGGTGGATATAATATGCCATGTATTCTGTTGTTGTATTTATGCCCTTGAATTCGACTAAATCATCTAGATTTTGGTAATTTAAAGGGGCGAGAATTTCTTGGAGAATGGCGATCGCCTTACCAATATCAATCACCAAACCATCTTCATCTAACTTGGCTATTTTAAATTGAGCAGTGACGATATAGGTAGCTCCGTGTAGCTTTTGGGCGGGTCCAAAAATTTCACCTTGGAAGCTGTGGGCAATCATAACGTGGTCTTTTACTGCAACAGAAAACATGATTTTAATACTCAACTAACGGTGACACTGGATGGGCTTGACGTTGATATAACAACGACATGAAATTTGGCAACTCTGGAAAAGAAATCACAGGTTGAAGCAGAATATCCAAGGTGGAATCTGCGAGCAAACCTAAGACTTGTTCTTTCCTTTGACGATAATCAATTAGCGATCGCTTCGGTTTGGCGATCGCCGAAACTTGAGAAGCGATAATTTGTTTGCGTTGGTAATGAAAAGAACCCCCTAATTGCAAGGAAACCGATTGTGTTCCATACCAACTTAGTTCAATACAGCGACCTTCAAAAGCCAGGGCATCAATTGCACTTTGCAGTCCAGAAGAGGAAGAACTGGTATGGAAAACAATATTGTAATTCCCCTCCCGACAATCAGTAGCTAAATGGGAATTTTGCAACCAAGGTAGTTGTTTTAGGTATTGAATTCTCTGCCGATCCAGTTCCAAAAAGTCGGGCTGAATGCCATACTCTTTGCTAAGGACAAAGCTAGTGAGAATACCAATAATTCCTCCACCAACAATCAGTATGCGATCGCTCTGACTCACTTTAGCATCCCAGACAGCATTTAAAGCTGTTTCCATATTTGGGATTAAAGTTGCTCGCTGGCTAGGCAACCAGTCAGGCAATTCTAAAGCATCTGAGTGTGCCACCACAACCCTTGATTGGTGGGGGTGCATGACAAAGAATCGTTTACCCCTTTCACTACCTGTATTAGCTTGACCAACAAGACTGTAACCGTACTTTAAAGGAAAGGCAAAACTACCTTCCATATACAAACAGCGCATCTTCTCCCAGCACTCTTCAGGCACTTTTCCCATACCTACCAACCTCTCCGTACCCGGACTAATCCCAGTACAGAGTGTTTCCAGAGATAAAGCATCTTTGGAGAGTTGCATCACGGGGGTTTCTCTAATTTCACCTTGACTAGGAGAGACGACCCAATATCCATAAATTTGAGAATTTTTAGACATCTTTATGATTAGGCAAAAGTTCCATCAGAATTTCCCCTTCAAGATCGAAGTGCTTCATTTGAAAGCGCACTCCTTCCCCAATAGAATCAACAACCGGAAGGGTAAAACTCGATCTTCCAGAACCCAAAAGCAACGGAGCAAAATGGAGGTGCAGTAGATTAAGGGAATCAGTTTGTAAGAAATAGGATACGGTTTGTCCTCCACCTTCCAAAAAAATACTGGAAATGCCGTTTTCATATAAAACTTTTAAAATATCGGCAGGATATAAAACTGGCTTTTGTTCAGCATCTTTGCCAGGGGAAATAGGAATAGCCAAAATCTTCTCTTTGATTGCTTCTGGTAGTTTTTGACGCTGCTTTCCTTGAGGGTACAACACAATGGTTTTTTCATGGATAGCGATCATTTGCAAATCATCGAAGTTCAAATCTTTTTGTCCCTCAATAATCACCGGAATTGGATTCTTGCCAGTTACTAACCGTACTGTTAACTTAGGGTTGTCAAGACTTGCCGTCGCTGCACCAACCATTACAGCATCATGCAGACTTCGCAAACGATGCGCGTGTTTCAAATTAGCCTCGTTGCTAATCCATCGAGAGTCCCCATTAATTGCGGCAATTTTGCCGTCAAGAGTCTGTGCTAAGTGAGCCATCAGAAACGGACGTTTTTCTAAGCGAGCTTCTCTTTGAGCAACTAATATTCGCAGATACAAGGAGAAAGTCTGCCATCCCTTATTGATTCCTTCTCCTTTTAAATACTGGACATTTTTTATAAAATCAGTCTTTAAGGGAGAACCAATTTTGAAGACAATGGCAAATTTGACTTGAGAAAGCAGTTGATTGACAAAATTTGATTTTTGACTAAAATCAATCAGAATTAGGAAATCACTATTGTCAAACTTTGGTATTTGTTCGCTACCAAATTTCTGGAAAGTCCAGGAGTTTTCTCGATTACCTACAAAAGCCCAATATTCTTGTATTTCGGGAATTTCCTTATTGATAACTTCTTTGCATTCTAACAATGCCGACCAAATATGTTCTAGATTGTCGTCAATGTGAAACTGCTTGACTGCTAAAGATTTTCGATGTTTAACCTTGAATAAATGACCGAGTTTATTTAGTTTAGTATTCAAATAATTGGAACTGTAGTCATTGGGTTCAATTTCTAAGGGAATCCGGTCAACTATCTCAATACCATAGCTTTGTAAACCAGCAATTTTGCGAGGATTATTGGTAATCAAGCGAATTTTGCTTACCCCTAAATTATTGAGAATTTGCGCCGCCATGCTGTATTCCCGGAGGTCAGCAGAGAATCCCAGACGTTCATTTGCTTCTACTGTATCCAGTCCCAAATCTTGCAAAGAATAGGCTTTCACTTTATTCAAGAGACCAATGCCTCTTCCCTCTTGTGCTAAATAAAGTACCACGCCCTGACCTGCATTCTCAATTATTCTCAGGGCTGCGTGTAACTGCATTCGACAATCACAACGCAGAGAACCCAATGCGTCCCCCGTTAAGCATTCCGAGTGTATTCTTACCATTACAGGGTGATCGAAATCGGCTGGTTCTCCCTTGACGATTGCTACATCTTCGGAATTGTCCAAAGCATTACGATAACCGTAAATTTTGAATGTGCCAAATTCGCTGGGCAGTTTAGCGATCGCTACAGTTTCTTCAACTGTACTTTTAGTAATTTGTCTTGATTCATCCATTATTTTTTACCATGCGGCTCGCAAAAACCCAACAGTTGCTGCTCTAAGTTTACCATGAGCAAGTTGAGTATGTATTCAATCCTATTTAAAATAAATCGTAATAAATCGTAATAAATTGTAATATCACATTTTATTGCGATTTTGACGTCAACTATTAAAGAAAATATATGTTGGCTGCATTAACTAGGAGGTTATACTCTTGCTTGTATGAATACTAGGTTCTTCAAAAAAGCACTAACACTTCTGCGGGCGTTCTAAAAAATTGGCGAAGGTATTGACTCAGATTATATAATTGATCGATGACTAAAACTACTGAATCATTAGCAGGAAACAATTAATATGTCATCTTTCCGGCAGCAGCTAGGTATTCTTCACTCATTATTGATGTACTACGGTATCCCCTTTCGCATCCGTCAGTTATCCCGCTTTTATTCACTGTTTGTCCAACCAGGCGATCTTTGTTTTGACATCGGTGCCCATGTTGGCAATCATCTTCTTGCTTTGTCTCGTCTTGATGCCCGCGTTGTCGGAATCGAGCCTCAACCTCACTGTATGCACCTTTTAAAAAGCTGGTACGGTCATCATCCCCACATTACCCTTGTCGAACAGGCTGTTGGCGCAGTTCGTGGAACCGAAACCTTGTTGGTGAGCCAACGTACCCCAACCGTAACCACCCTCTCCCGTGATTGGATGCAAGCTGTTCAACAGATTGACTCTTTCGCTCATGTGCGCTGGGATACAACCCTGTCTGTTTCGGTAACAACCCTTGATAGCCTGATCGCCCAGTATGGTAAGCCCGCTTTTTGCAAGATTGATGTTGAGGGTAACGAGCTCGAAGTTCTGCGTGGCTTGTCGCAACCTATTCGTGCCCTTTCGTTTGAATACACTCCGAGTGCAATAAACCTTGCTCTGGGCTGCATTGAACGATTGAACCATTTGGGACCTTATGAGTTTAACTGGAAACCAGCTAAGTTTGGTGAATCGTATCGATTTCCATCAGCTAACTGGCTTAATTCTCAGGAAATGATCGCTCAACTCAAAAGCCTGTCTGTCAACGCCATCTCCGGTGATGTCTATGCACGTTCCCTGCTTACACTTGATAGTCTATAAAGCAATTGCGGGAAGATTTTTTTTAAGGAGTCCGAATTCTTTGGTCAACAGAATAGGCTTTTATCTTTATTTGCTTAGAGTTGGCGAATTCCTCTCTAATTGTACCTCACTAGCTTGGAAAATGCTATATGAATATTGAAGTAGAAAAATACTACGATCGCAACACCAGCCGATTTCTAAAATACGATCATTATGAAACTTACGGCATACATCGGGAGGTATGGGGGAATGGAGTTGCAACTGCTGAAGATGCCTTTAACTTTGTCAACAGTTTAATCCTGGATGTTATTAAGAAACATCAACCAGAATCTATCATTGATTTAGGATGTGGAGTAGGAGGTAGTCTTTTTTATCTCGCTCAGTCCTATTCAAAGGCCTGTTATTATGGAATAACTATTAGTTCGGCACAAGTTGAAATATCTAAGAAAATTTACAAGAGATTAAATCTTAAAAGCGATTGCCTTATTTCTAAAGGAGATTTTCAAAATTTAGATCGAGATATTCCTTTGATGGATTTGGCTTATTCCGTCGAAGCATTCGTTCATGCTACTGATAGCCATGCTTTTTTTAGGGAAATAAGCAATAAAATGAATAAAAACGGATTCTTGATTATCTGTGATGACTTCCTGACGGATAATTTACCTGCTGACTCATCAGAAAAAAAGTTGATTGAATTTTTCCGCAAAGGGTGGGTTTTAAGTTCTTTAATGAGTACAAAATCAGCGGAAGATATTGCTAGCAAATACGGCTACAAATTGATTGAAAATATTGATTTAACACCTAATTTGAAATTGCGAAGAAGTCGAGATATTCTAATTAGTTTATATGTTATTTTTCTGAAGCCTTTTATGGAATTTTCTCTATATATTAAGGCTTTAGTAGGTGGGGATGCTCTGCAAAAGTGTTTGATGAAGGAATTAGTTCAATATAGGTTCTTAGTGTTTCAAAAGATTTAAGGTTTTATGGCATCTCTGAAAGGCTAGCGGTTTTTTTTAGTTAAGCTAATTTTTTTGGCGTTGCTTAATCAGGGTATGAAAAAAATCAGTTGAAAATCCCCAAGCTTTGTCGATACTGGTTTCTATGACTGGCATATTTAGCCTTTCATACCGTAAATCAGCAACGCCACTATTTTAAATGCGTAACAGCTTACTCAACGGAACGGTTATTTTTATGAAAGCGAGGGTAGCGATTTTTTCCGGGTTTCTGTAGGGTTTGGGGATGGGTTTTGCGATCGCACAGCAGGATGAGGGACTACTTCCAGTTTATGCCATAACCGCCAAAGCGGTTGCTATATAACAAATAACAAATAACCAATTCCTCATGCCCCATGCCCCATTAGCAGTTAGCTTTCAGCGGAATCTCGATCGCAAATTCTGCACCCTGTCCCGGCGAAGAAGTGCATTGCAGCGAGCCGTTGTGTCTGTCTGTAACAATTTGATAGCTAATTGACAAGCCCATCCCAGTGCCTTTTCCTACAGGTTTAGTGGTAAAAAATGGGTTAAAAAGTCGAGTACCGACAGTCTCTGGTATTCCCGGCCCATTGTCAGCAATCCGAATCAGCACTCGATCGCGATCCAGCATTTCAGTTTTGATGGAAATCATACTAGGATTTTCCCGCATTTTGTCGGCAGACAGCCCCGCGTCTCTCTCTTCCAAAGCATCTAAAGCATTGCTCAAGATATTCATAAATACTTGATTTAGCTGTCCGGCATAACATTCTACTAACGGCAAATTACCGTATTCTTTAATCACCTCAATTTCTGGATGATTGTGTTTGGCTTTGAGCCGATGCTGCAAAATCATCAGGGTACTATCTATGCCGTCGTGGATGTTCACTGCTTTCATTTCTGCTTCGTCCATGCGGGAAAATGTACGCAGAGATGCTACAATTTGCTGAATTCTGTCTGCACCGACTTTCATCGAAGAAAGCAGTTTCGGCAAGTCCTCCATCAGAAAGTCTAGTTCAATAGCTTCTACTTCCTCTTGAATTTCCGGGACAGGATCGGGATAGTGGTTTTGGTAAAGTTCGATCAAATGCAGCAAGTCTTGAGTATAGTCGTTGGCATGGGTGAGATTGCCGTAAATAAAGTTAACTGGGTTGTTGATTTCGTGGGCAACTCCTGCGACGAGTTGACCGAGAGATGACATTTTTTCGCTTTGAATTAACTGCGATTGAGCGCTGGTTAATTGCTGCAATGTTTGCTCTAATTCGCGAGCTTTATTGCGAGTTTGGGCGTAAAGATCGGCTTGGTTGAGGGCGATCGCCAATTGAACTGTAATTCCTTGCAACAATTCGACTTCGCTGTCGCTCCAAGGCCGTACAGAACGGCTGTTGCAGCAGCTAACTGCACTCACTACCCCGGAAAGTGCCTGCATGGGAATGATTAATAGCGATTGGTAGCCCATTGCTCTAACGGTTTGTTTCCACACAGGATCTGCGACTGTTTCGACATCATCCACCCGCAGCATTTCCATCTGCAATATTTGTTCTCCAATCAGACCGAAATCGGAAGCTTGATAGCGACCTGTTAAATCGGGAAGTTCGGCCAGGCGAGATTCTTTAATAATTTCCCAGTAAGGCTGGTCTCCGTCGTCGCGGTACCAGGCAAAATGGCAGCAATCGATCTTTAGCAAAGCGCGAATTTCGTTAACTGCGACTGTGACGATGCTGTCGAAGTCGAGGGAATTGCGGATTTGAGCGGTGAGAATGTTGAGCAATTTTTCTCGATCTGCTTGCTGCTTGAGTTGGGCTGCAGATTGCTTCAAGGCAATTTCTGCTAGTTTGCGATCGGTAATGTCTTCGGTGACAGCTAATAGATATTGCGGTGTGCCATCAGCATCTAGTATTGCTGTTTTTTTGGTGTGAAATATTCGCGTTTCTCCTTGGCTGGTTTGAACATCTTCTTCGCTGATTTCTACATTTTGCCCGTTGTTAAGAACTTCTCGGTCTTTGGCGGTAAAAAAATCAGCTTGTTGTGTGGGGAACAAGTCGTAATCATTTTTCCCCATAACTTCTGCTGCACGGAAACCGAGCAACTCTTCGGCGACGGGGTTCCACAATACAAATCGCAGTTTTCGGGCTTCCTTGGCAATGACTCCTACGGGTATGGTTTTGAGCACGGATTCCATAAAATTTTGAGTGCGTTTCAGTTCTGCTTCCGCCGCTTTGCGATCGCTAATATCTCGCACGTTGGCAATGACGCTGAGATTGCCGTTAAGATTGATTTTGGACAGGGCGACTTCTACAGAAAATGTTGAACCGTCGTTGGGACGCTTTGCTTTCCATTCCACGCGGGGGGTTTCTCCTGCTAATACTCTTGCCCAAAGTTCTGCCATTTGTGCGCTCGGAGTGTCGTCGCTTGAATAGTCGTTTTGAATTGATAATTTTGTTGCTTGTTCCTGGCTGACTCCGTACATTTCTAACATTCGATTGTTTACATCGAGAATGTTACCTTCTAAATCGTGAATGAAGATAGCGTCGTAGACATTGTTAAATATGGTTCGCAGGTTTTGCTCGGAAACTTGCAGGGCTGCTTCTGCCTGTTTGCGATCGCCGATTTCTTGTTCTAACTGAGTGACTGCTTGGGAAAGTTCGGCGGTGCGATCGTTCACTCTGTCTTCTAACTCGGCTGCTGCTTGTCTCAGGGCAGTTTCGGCGACTTTGCGATCGGTAATGTCGATCGCCGTACCGAACAGTTTTATTACCTTGCCGTTCGCATCAATTTCGGCCTTGCCCACGGCGTTCAGGTGTCGCAAGGTGCCGTCGGGACGGTAAAAGCGGTAGTCAAAATCGTAGGGGATGCCGAAGTCAATTCCCCGCTGTATTTCCGTCCTCCACAATTCTAAATCTTCTGGATGGGTCAGAGCGACTTGTTCTTCTCTGCTGGGCGCAGCCGCAGCCGGTTCGAGTCCGAAGATGCGGAAGAGTTCTTCCGACCAAGTGACGCTTTCCGTGGCTGGGTTGAATTCCCAATTGCCGACGTGGGCGAGTCTCTGGGCTTCTTTTAGCTGTCGCTGGCTGTCGCGGATGGCGGTTTCGGCAACTTGGCGATCGGTAATGTCCAACAATACGCCACAAAATACGATTTCGCCGTTCTCGCTGCGGGTGGGCATCGACTCGCCCTGCCACCAGCGAATCTCACCATCGGGCTTGACTAACCGCGCTTCATAGTGCCAGGGAGAGAAGTTGTCAACGACTTCGGTGACAGAAGCGATGTAGCTTTCCAAGTCTTCGGGATGGATCAGGGAAATGAAGGAGTTGAAGTCTTGCATCATTTCTGCTGCCGTGACACCGGTGAGATCTTCGATGCGATCGCTCATGTAGTCAATTCTCCACACTCCCTCACTGCTGCAAAATTGGAACAGAGCTCCGGGGATTGTGGCCGCGATCGTCCGAAATTTGGCTTCGCTGGTGGCGAGGGCGCTAAAAGTCTGGCGCAGTTCGGCGGTGCGGGCTTCAACTCTGCGTTCTAGTTCGGCGTTGGCGTGTTGCAATGCTGCTTCGGCGCGCTTGCGATCGGTAATGTCGGTAGCTGTACCGGTGGTACCGAGGAAGTTTCCGGTTGCGTCGTACAGGGCGATCGCGTTGAACATCAAATGTTTGATGCTACCGTCTTTGGCAATTTGGGTGGTCTCGTGCTGAAAAACTGATTCTCCGGTAAACAGGCGGGCGAAAACTGCTAAATCTTTCTGGGCTTGTTCTGGTGTCATAAAGTCCGAGAATGGTCGATCGAGCATTTCTGCTGGTTCGTAACCGTATATATACTTAACTGCTGGGTTGACGAAGGTGTAGCGTCCAGTCGCATCGACCGACCAAATCATGTCTTGGGAGGTTTCTACCAGGCTGCGGTATTTGGTTTCGCTGGCTTTGACGGCTTCTTCTGCTTGTTTGCGTTCCGTCATGTCGCGGGAGACGGCGATTGTCATTGTGATGCGCTCGTCTTCGTTGCGGATGGGTGTTTTGACTGTACTAAACAGTCGCACTTCTCGATCGTGCCGCGCGATCGGTTCTTCTGAAATTTCTAGAGTCTGTCCAGTCTCAAATACGAAGGCGTCATCTTTAATGTACTGGAGAGTATGGTCGGGATTGCTCAAAGGTGCGTCTACGATTCCTTGAAGTTCCTCTTGAGTCATGCCGTAATAATCGCGAAATGCTTTATTAGCCCACACGATTTTTGATTGAGGGCCTTTGACTAATACTAGATCGGCGATCGAATCGAGAATTTGGTGGTATTTTTGCTCGCTTTCGCGCAGTTGCTGCTGCGCGAGTTCGATTTCTGCTAATTGCCTCTGGGTTTGCAAGTGCAATTGGGCCTGATAAATTGCAACTGCTAAATGATCGCCTACTTGTCTGGCAAATTCGATTTCGTCTTGCTGCCAATCGCGGGGTTGGCCGCAGGAGTGAATGCACAGCAATCCCCAGAGGTGTTGCCCTTGCCGCAGGGGTACGACTAAGTTGGCTCGGACTTGAAATTGCTTGAGGATTTTGAGGTGGCACGGGTTCAACCGCGCTGTGTAGATGTCGCTGACAACTTGAACGGAACCTTTAGCGTAGTTGGCTGCAAATTGTTCGCCGAAGCAGCGATCGTGAACTTTGGCTCCCAGGCAGGAACTGTACTGGGGCAGCACGTCTTCTGATACAATTTCGCCGTCGTTCCATTCGGACTCGGGGAGGAAGCGGTAGACGGCAACTCGATCGGCATTTAGGAGTTGCCGGACTTCAGTGACTGTGATTTTGAATATTGTTTCTAAGTTTAGGGATTCGCGAATTTTGCCAATCACTCCGATCAGCGCTTGCAGCTTTTTGAACCAGGTTTGAGACTGCGTTTCTCTTTCTAGGTGAGCTAGCTTTTCCCGTAGGTTGGTTACTTCTTGATACAGGTATTCATGAAACATAATGCTATTGCTTTAGTTATTTTGCGGTTTGATATCGATGTACATGGCATCCCCATAGCGCTCTGCAAGTTGAGCCTGGTAAATCAAAAGGGCAAATTCTGCTTTTTCTGCTAGCACTTAGCAGCTACTCACGCTGCATTTACGTATTTTTTGGCGATTGGGAGGTCTATTGAGTATTTTAACTCCGTATATTTACTGACCAAACGGGCGGTGATTTGCTACGGCATAAATTGTCAATTATTAAGAATTATAGTAACAAAACTTACGCCTAAACCCGGTTGCTTAAGGTAATTAAGTCAGGGAAGCTCCGAAAGTGGAAACGAGAAACTAAGTTTCATGGCGGGAACACGCAGAACCTTCTGACTAATTTTGACATTTTTTCCGCTTGCCTTCGGTTATAACTGTCACCCTTTTATTATGACCGCACACTCGATCGATGGTTTCCTGGGCGCAAGCGATCGAATATCCTGTTGGACTCGCCTCTATTAAAATTTGTTTAACTTGAGCCGATCGCCTTTTATCTAGTTTTCGCTGATTCTCGATTTATCTTTCCTAAATTCTATTTGATACAGCCTGTGGGGTTATCCAATCTTTGAGATAATTTCCTGGCATTCTAATTATTTTATGCTGTCGATATTGATGAATGGGAAGTACCCTCGTAAATTCAGTTTATTCTGTTAATATCGAGGAACACTTAGAACTGTCGCGATGAGTTTCTTCCACTATCTATTGACTAGCTATTACTTGCTTAACGCGCAGTTTTCAGTATTACCCTCGCTTCCTCAATATTTTGCGCCACCAATTTGCCAGACTCGATAAATGCGGCTCTTTCGGTATCGCTGAGTTCGAGTTCCACTACCTGTTCGACGCCCTGATATCCCAAGCGGCAGGGAACTCCCAAAAATATATCTTGTACGCCGTATTCGCCGTGCAAATAAACTGAACAAGGCAAGAGTCGCGACTGATTGAGTAAAATTGATTCTACCATCAAACAGGCAGAAGATGCGGGTGCAAAATAGGCACTACCAGTCTTCATCAATGAGACAATTTCTGCGCCTCCGTGGCGAGTCCGCTGTACGATTCGATCGATCGCCCCAGCATCCATAAGTTGAGCGATGGGAATACCGTTGACACTGGAATAGCGGGGCAAAGGAACCATTAAATCGCCGTGAGAACCGATGACTGTTGCGGTGACTTCAGCAATTGAAACGCCCAATTCCATTGCAATAAAAGTTTGAAAGCGGGCGGAGTCGAGAATTCCCCCCATACCTATGACTCGGTGTTTTGGTAAATCAGCAGCTTCCCACGCTAAATAAGTCATGATATCTAGGGGATTGGTGATGACGATTAAGATTGCTTCGGGGGAATGGGCGATCGCGCTTTTTGCGGCTTTGGTGACAATTGCAGCATTGATTTTAATTAAATCTTCGCGATTGATACCTGGTTGGCGCGGCACTCCGGCGGCAATTACGATGATGTTCGAGTTGACCGTATCTTTATAATCGTTTGTACCGACAATTTGGCGATCGTGGCGTTCGACTCCCCTTGCTTGCATCAAATCCAAAGCAACGCCCTGCGGCCAACCCTCCACAATATCTAACAATACTACATCTGCCAGATTTTTCTCGGCAATTCGCTGGGCTAAGGTACTGCCGACTTTGCCTGCACCAATAATTGAGACGCGGGTTGAAGGACAATTTAGGGTGGTGGAATTGGGAGAAGTCATTCGATTTTATATTTTATATTTTAGATTTTAGGTGAGTCTTCGTAAGGTGCGCCATAAGCACCCTACATTAGACCTCTTGCAAAAATCCTTTTAATCAAATTCTGGAACGGGCTCTCCGGCCCATTCCACAAGAAAAAAAATTTTGTGGGATGGGCATCTTGCCCGTCCTAGTTATTTTTGCAAGAGGTCTATTACATTGAAAAGAGCGATGTTTAGATTTTTAGATTTTAGGTTTTAGATTTTAGCTGAGTTTGGTAAGGTGCGGAGTTCGCACCCTACTTTACATTGAAAAGAGCGATGTTTAATGTTAGCTTTGTTACTTAAAATCTTCGAGTTGGTCTACCCGCAGCCAAATATTCGGAGTAGGGACTTTGCCAAATTTGACGAAGGCATAGTCGCCGCGAACATCCATCACTTCGCCCTTTGTTTCAAATATATAGGAGGAAAAGCGCCGATCGCTGGCTTTGGCTTCGAGACTGTTTTCCAATTTTTCGCGTACAGCGCGAACTATGCTGCCTTTCTTGATTGCCATAACTTGCTCTGTCTAGTTTAAAAAACTATACAAATTTTAATCTAGATTTGCCATGCCAGCACTTCTTTCTGTTGACGGTTGACTGTTGACTGTTGACTGTTGACTATTAGACATAGAAGTAAAAAGCAGGTTTTGAACAGGCAGGATGCCTGTTCCACAAGAATTATGGGGGATGTCTATTGACTGTTGACTGCTGACTAATGACTAAGCTGTGGAGCATTTAAACCACTAACGAGACCTGTAGGGTGCGTCAGCTAGAACACTTATGCTTACAAGGGAAACGAGAAAGGAGCCGTGGCACCCTACAATACTATTGACTGTTGACTACTGACTAATGACTACTGACTTCTTCCTATATCTGACAAACCGGGCAAAAATGAGTCGATCGCCCTGCTAATTTTATACGTTGGATGGTTGTGGAGCAAGTGCGACAGGGTTGGCCGGCGCGATTGTACACCCAAGCGACGCCGCCGTAGTTGCCGTTGACACCTTGGACGTTGAGAAAATTGCTAAAAGTGGTGCCGCCGGATGCGATCGCCTTCTGTAAAACTTGAATAATAGCTGTATGGATGCGCTCAATTTGGTCGGCGGTCAAATCCGCACAGAGAGTTGTCGGCATCACTCCCGACAAAAACAAAGTTTCGTCTGCGTAAATATTGCCCAAACCCGCTATCAGTGACTGGTCTAGCAAAGCTGTTTTTATGGGTCGCGCCCGCCGGTGCAGCTTGCGGGTCAAATATTCTGTTGTAAACTCGTCTGAAAACGGTTCGGGCCCTAAAAGTTTCAGACCGGTGACTGTGCTGGAAACCTCGGTGTCTGCGGGCACGTACCACATTTGCCCGAAGGTGCGCTGGTCTACAAACCGCAATTCTTGATTTCCCTCAAAGAATAGCCTGACTCGCGCGTGTTTTTGCAGGGGTTCGGATCGGTTCACCCACAGCAGTTGTCCTGTCATTCGCAGGTGAACGCCCAACCAGCCGGCTTTTGAAGGAAGGAGGAAGTTCGGCAACCGATTCTGTAACGGATGTAACGGATGTTTGGAAGAAGGAAGAGGGGAGAAGGAAGAGGGAAGTTCAGAATTCTCAGCAGTTTGGGCAAGAAATTCTCCCTCTCTCCCTCTCTCCCTCTCTCCCCCTCTCCCCCTCTCCCCCTCTCCTTCCGAGTATTGAGATAGTTCTGCCAGGAGGTATTTGCCGCGTCTGTACCAAGATGCGATCGACTTTCCTTTGAGTTTTGTCAAAAAATCGGTCGCAGAGATTGAGCGGGCGATCGTGCTGTTTAGCAACACGTCGCCGCCCAAAATTTCTCGATCGAGGGTTGCTTGATTCAAACCCCGGCAAATAGTTTCAACTTCTGGCAGTTCTGGCACAATTAGCGTTGTTCTGTTCCTTGATTTGGCGAACCTTCGACGCTGCCGGTCACTTCGGCGCCCGGTTTGCTGTCCGTGGCAGTTTTCGGCTGCTGGGGGGCGCCACCGCTGCCGGTTTTGCGGGTTTTCTCGTCCAGCGTGGTTTGTTTGCCGCCGGAAGCTACTGGAGTCCCTGTTTTCGCTTTTGCTTTGGGGGCTGCTACTTCCACTAATTCGCTTTGGGCGAAGTTGTTGGTGTTGACGCCTGCATAATTTACGCTGTTAAAGCGAACGATAACTGGGTATTTAATGCCGCTTTGGTCTACCGTAGCAACGGTGCCCACTTCTTGATACCAGAAGGATTCTTTGCGGAGAATCCGAACTGTAGAACCGCGTTGAACCATGAGCTTTGTTTCCTTTGCGATGAATAAACGGATAAAGCCATTTTTTTTACTTTAATCGATCGCGCGGCGCATTTAAAGTCTACAACGAAATTTTTACCTGTCGCGCCGTTTTTATATCTGCTGTTTGTAAAGAAAAGTAAATACTTTGCTAGGGCGATCGCTGGGGTTGAAAAATAAATAAACAGACATTATCCGTTAAATACAAGGTGTGCGATCGGATATATAAAAAACTTTACAAATTGTTGGGGTGGCGAGTTTGCTACGGGGGTGTGAGGAGGTTGTCAGGGCCGTTAGGTTGTTGCGGGGGCCGCCAGGGGTTTAAAACCCCTGTCTCGTAGCTAAAGTAGTCTAAAGACGACTGAATATATAGCCTTTCTCAAAAAGATGAGGTATGACTGACAGCTTATATAACCACTAAACTAAGAGGGCCCAAGCCCAACTACGTACCTCATTTTTCTGAGAACCGCTATACAGTTGTATTTTTGGGGCGGGTCGATTGTATTTTGGGGCGGGCTCTTCGGCTCACCCCACAATAAAATTTAGTGATTGTGGAACAGGCATCTTGCCTGTTCTTAAGAGAAGATTGTATTTTGGGGCGGGCGAGACGCCGACTCCACAATAAAATTTAGTGATTGTGGAACAGGCATCTTGCCTGTTCCTAAGAATGATGAAAGATGTGAGATTAATTAAGTTTGTATTTAATTATATTGTCGCGCTAAACTATTGCAAAGTGCGGGGAATATTTAAATTATGTCGTTAGTTGATTTAGCTAATACTAAAACTCGGGTACTGGGATGGAGTGCGGTGATGGGTGTTGCGCCAATGATTGCTAGCGCGATCGCCACTCCGGGTGTGACAGCAGCATTGGGTGTGATGGCCAATCCCGTCGTTGGGGGGATTGCTATTTTAGCAACGATCGCGGGCGGTATTGCGGGGAATATGGCGGCTAACGACTTGGGAAATCGGATGGCCGAAAAGTTGGCAAAAAATCCGAATATTCTTGACAATCACGATTTGATTAAGGCTGCTGGTGAGGCGCTCGGCTATATTCTCAAAAATGTTGCTACTAAGTCACCTGAGTTTACCGCACTAGCCCTTAGTAAAAATTCCTCTACTAGGGATTTAGATAAATTAGCCGAAAAAACTCCTGAATATTGGCAGAACATTAACACAGAAGGGGTTGATTTGTCAAGGGGTTTAAATATTTCCGAAGAGCAACTGACTCTGATTTTTTCGGCGGATGCTGCGGAGTTCGATCGGGTTACCGGATTGACACCGGAAGATTGGGCAAGATTCATCGGGGAATTCGCCGCCAGCGAGGGGAAATCCTTTGATGCAGAAATCGTGGAATTTGTGGCGCAAAGACTGTACGAAACTTTTCCGCAGGCGTACCGCGAAGTGCTGAAACGAGATGCGGCGCAGGGAGGAGAAAAGTTTGCGGCGATGCTGTTGAATCTGCACCAAATTGCTTTGGCGGATCTCAAGGATTTGGGGCTGCAAAATGGGGAGATTCTGGACAAGTTGGAGGCGGTGGCGACTCGCGAACATATTTGTCAGGTGATGGCGAAATTGGGCGCGATGGAAATTGGCATCCGCGACGATTTGGCGCAGATTCGGGTATTGCTGGAAAGATATATCGATCCTACTGCACCCGGTTTGCCGATTCCTGTTAAGTCAGAGACGATTATTCAGGACAGAATTAAAGACTTTACCGGTCGGAAATTTGTGTTTGAAGCAATTAATGAGTTTCTGAGGACGAAGCAAAAAGGCTATTTTGTTTTGGAAGCGGAACCGGGTGTTGGGAAAAGCGCGATTATGGCTGCTTGTGTGGTGATGTTGAAGCGCCGCTGCGTTACTCATTTCAACTCGCAACCGGACGGAATTATCAGCGCTGAAACTTTTTTGGAAAATGCTTGCACTCAGTTGATTGAAGGTTTTGGCCTTAAAGATAAGTATCCGCGACTGCCGGAAAACGCACTGAAAAATAACAACTTTCTAGGCGATTTGCTGAAGGAAGTTAGCGCTAAGTCTAGCAGGGACAAAAAAATTATTTTTGTGGTGGATGCGCTGGATGAAGTTGATTGGAAGGCTCAAACTAGCGGTAGCAATGTTTCGTATTTGCCTAATGATTTGCCGGACAACGTTTATTTTATTGTTTCCAAGCGGCCGGAATTTCTGACAATGCCGACAGCTAACAAGACGGTTTTTGATTTGATGAAATACAGTGCCGAAAGTCTCGAAGATGTCAAGGCTTATCTGGCAAAACGCACGGAGAGAAGTCAGTTAATTCAGGATTGGATTAAGGGTAGAAATTTGCAGCGGGAACAGTTTGTGACGGCGGTAGCTGAAAAAAGCGAAAAGAAATTTATCTATCTCCGCTACATTCTGGATGAAATTGAAGGCGGCACGTACAATGATGTGAATTTAAATGATTTGCCAGCGGGTTTGGAGGAATATTATCAAAAACACTGGGGACAGATGAAAGGCAGGGAAGACGATCCTCTGCTGGAATTGAAGGTTAGGATTATCTATTTCCTGTCGCAAGCTGAGGAAGCAGTTTCTTGTCGCTGGTTGGCTAGATCTGCCGGCGAGAAAAATGTGATGAACGTACAGCAGGTGCTCGTAAAATGGAATTCGTTTTTGCGACAGGAGAAAGTAGGGAAGGAAACTCGATACACTATCTATCACAACAGTTTTCGGCAGTTTCTCGAAGCGGATGAAACTGTGCAGTCGGCTGGACTAACACTGGAAGAAATTAACGATGACATTATTGATAACTCTACAGTAGGAGCGCCGCTATGAGCGATTTAGGTTTGTGGTTGGCGCAGCAGTGTCAGGAAGATCAAGATTTGCTGCTGAAATACCAACCGAAGAGATTTGCGAAAGGGGGGAAGGTTGACCGTTATTGTGCTTGGTTGACGGATTTCGGTTTTATTGAGATGAAACTGGAATTTTTGGGGGTACAAGCGCTAATTGATGATTACGATTTGGCGAGAATTTCTGATCTGTTGCTGTCGGAGGAGCAAGGTCACACTCTGAGATTGATTCAAGGGGCAATTCGCAAGTCGGCGCACGTTTTGGAGAAGGATAAAACGGAACTGGTAGAGCATTTATGGGGGAGGTTGTTTGATTTTGAAACACCTGCAATTCAGGGGATGCTGGCACAAGCAAAGCAGTCGAAAGATCGTCCTTGGTTGCGACCTTTGAAGGCTAATTTAGAACGGCCTGGAGAAGGAGCACTGCGGACGCTTGTCGGTCATAGTAACAGGGTAAATGCAGTGGCGATCGCACCAGACGGTAAAATAGCGATTTCCGCATCTTCGGATAAAACCCTGAAAATCTGGGACACCGAGACAGGTCGGGAACTGAAAACTCTCACGGGTCATAGTTCCGAGGTAAGTGCAGTGGCGATCGCACCAGACGGCCAAACCGCGATTTCGGGTTCCGGGGATAATACCCTGAAAATCTGGGACACCGAAACAGGCCGGGAACTGAAAACTTTCACCGGTCATAGTTCCTTGGTACTAGCAGTGGCGATCGCACCCGACGGTAAAACAGCGATTTCCGCATCTTCGGATAAAACCCTGAAAATCTGGGACACCGAGACAGGCCAGGAACTGAAAACTCTCACGGGTCATAGTAGCTGGGTAACAGCAGTGGCGATCGCACCCGACGGTAAAACAGCGATTTCCGCTTCAAGGGATGATACCCTGAAAATCTGGAACACCGAGACAGGCCAGGAACTGAAAACTCTCACGGGTCATAGTTCCGGGGTAAATGCAGTGGCGATCGCACCCGACGGTAAAACAGTGATTTCCGCATCTTCGGATAAAACCCTCCTGAAAATCTGGGACACCGAGACAGGCCGGGAACTGAAAACTCTCACGGGTCATAGTAAGTCGGTAAAAGCTGTGGCGATCGCACCCGACGGTAAAACAGCGATTTCCGCTTCCGAGGATTCTACCCTGAAAATCTGGGACACCGAGACAGGCCGGGAACTGAAAACTCTCACGGGTCATAGTAAGTCGGTAAAAGCTGTGGCGATCGCACCGGATGGACTCACAGCGATTTCGGCTTCAGAGGATAATACCCTGAAAATCTGGGACACCGAGACAGGTCGGGAACTGAAAACTCTCACGGGTCATAGTTCCGGGGTAACAGTAGTGGCGATCGCACCCAAAGGTAAAATAGCGATTTCGGCTTCCAATGATAAAACCCTGAAAATCTGGGACACCGAGACAGGCCAGGAACTGAAAACTCTCACGGGTCATAGTAGCTGGGTAACAGCAGTGGCGATCGCACCCGACGGTAAAACAGCGATTTCCGCTTCAAGGGATGATACCCTGAAAATCTGGGACACCGAGACAGGCCGGGAACTGAAAACTCTCACGGGTCATAGTAAGTCGGTAAAAGCTG
>NZ_JAUBWA010000055.1:25460-45654 GCF_036702825.1 Microcoleus sp. A003_D6
GGGACACCGAGACAGGCCGGGAACTGAAAACTCTCACGGGTCATAGTAAGTCGGTAAAAGCTGTGGCGATCGCACCCAAAGGTAAAATAGCGATTTCCGTTTCATGGGATACAACCCTGAAAATCTGGGACACCGAGACAGTCCGGGAACTGAAAACTCTCACGGGTCATACTCGCGATGTAACAGCAGTGGCGATCGCACCCGACGGTAAAACAGCGATTTCCGCTTCATACGATAAAACCCTGAAAATCTGGGACACCGAGACAGGCCGGGAACTGAAAACTCTCACGGGTCATAGTGACTCGGTAAATGCTGTGGCGATCGCACCCAAAGGTAAAATAGCGATTTCCGCTTCAATGGATAATACCCTGAAAATCTGGGATTTGCTCACAGGTAAAGAGGTTGCTAGTTTCAGCGGAGATGGTGCATTTAACGGCTGTGCTTTTGCGCCTGATGGAGTGACAGTTGTAGCGGGCGATTCGTCGGGCCGAGTGCATTTCCTGCGTTTGGAGGGAGTTAGCGACGCGCGATAATCGAATTTTTGTGTTTGGAGGGGCGAGCTAAAATAGAGCATGAGAGCAATGGAGTTTTTAAATGCCTGCTAAAGATATTTTTCACGATACTGTCAAAGCTGCTTTACAAAAAGATGGATGGATAGTTATTCGTGAAAACTTTCGGGTGCAAGTCGATGAAGAAGGTTTAGCAATGTTTATCGATATGACAGCAGAAAAATTAATCAGTGTAGAAAAAGAAGGTCGCAAAATAGCTGTGGAAGTTAAGAGCTTTCAAGACCGATCGGACTTCTATCAATTTCATGCTGCTCTCGGTCAATTTCTCAACTGTCGATCGGCATTGAGAGAACTCATGCCTGAGTTTATTGTTTATTTAGCAATTCCTTTAGAAACCTACGATGAATTATTTAGATTGAGATTCATTCAAAGACGAGTAGAAGAATACGATATTAAGCTAATTATTTTTCGTCCCGATTTGGAGGAAATTGTACTGTGGAGAGATTAAACTATACTGAGGCGATCGAAAAAATTCTCAACAGCTTCTGTGACATGGTGGTACGAGAAGGAACAGAGGTAAAAATTATTCGCGATCGAGAAAGCGGAAATTACCTGGTGATTCTCGCAGGCTGGAATGACGGATCGAGAGTCTACGGGATTTCTGTTCACATCGAACTCAAAAATGATAAAATCTGGATTCAGCAGGATAGAACAGATACAGGAATTGCTCAAGAATTAGTAGAATTCGGAGTGCCAAAAACCGATATCGTACTTGCTTTTAAGTCGCCTTTTACCAGAAAGTTTACAGAATACGCAGTCACTTGATTTGAGATTTATAGCAAATTGTGGGCAAACGGGCGATCGACTTTTGGGCAAACGGGCGATCGCTCTTTTGGGAAAAGGGCGATCGGGCGATCGAGTAGAACCAAAAATGTTAAAATTTTAAGGAAGATCGAATCATAATGAATGCCATGAAAGAGTTAATCCAACAAGACTTAGAAAAGCTCGATCGAGAACAACTAAAACAAGTATTTGAATTTATTGCCTTTCTGAAATTCCGTGCCAAATTAGTGACTATTCCTGCGATCGATGAAACCAACTTAGCTGCACTCTACAGCGAATTTGCCGAAGAAGACCGACAACTTGCAGAACTTGGAATCAGCGAATATGCAGCACTTCTAAAACATGAGGATTTGGCATGAAAATCCGATTTAAATCCCGGCGGTTTCAACCAAATAAACCGGGTTTTTGCCCGAATCTGTGGGTAGGGAAGTATTTCGTAAAAAACCCGGTTTCTAGGTCGTCGCGATCGCATTTTTGGATTGATGGGCGATCGAAAACCAGTGTAGAATAAGGATAAATTCAAAACAACTATGAAAGTTATTGAAATTACCGAAGCGATCGATCCGCTGGCAGAATATGCAAATAGTCAAGAGCCAATTATGTTGACTCGCAACGGACAAATCATAGCAGCATTAATGCCATTTACCGGCAATCCAGAAACAGACCAACTTCCTTCTAACTTCCAAGAAGCGATCGAGCAACTATCCTTATCCGAAAAAAGTGATCTCGACCATTCCCGCCAACAAACAGAATTAGCAACAACATTTTACCAGTTAGTCGAACAATGGAAAACCGAAACTCGCGGCATTTCATCCACCGAACAACTGTCATTGCACCCATCCTATCAGCAAATTATTGGCATGGGCCCCAATGTGATTCCGTTATTGTTGCGAGAATTAGAAAACAATTCAGGTCGCTGGTTTTGGGCTCTCAAAGCAATTAGCCGTGAAGAACCAGTAACGCCTGAACAGCGGGGAAAAACCGAAGAAATGATTGCAGCTTGGTGGAATTGGGGCAGAGAGAAAGGTTACACATGGTAGGAAATGAAGCCTGGATAGCTAGGGTTAAAGTTTGGATAGAACGAGATTTTACTAACTTGTCAAATACAGGTTATGAAATCACTAGCCCCGATACAATCGATTATAATTGTATTGCTTGGGCAGCAGAAGATAACGAGAGATGGTGGTGGCCTGATTCACAAAATATTGATTATTGGCCTGCGGGAGTACCGCGCGAAGTGACGCTTAATGCTTTCATCCAAGCTTATCAAACTATAGGTTATGAAGTTTGCGATCGTCCGAATTTAGAACCAGGATTTCAAAAGATAGCCATCTACGCTGATTCGGCGGCGAAACCGACACACGCAGCCAGACAGCTACCTGATGGGAAATGGACGAGCAAACTAGGTCAAGATGAAGATATTCAACATGAAACTCTCGAAGGGCTAGTTGGTGAAAATTATGGGAATGTTGCTTGTATTATGCGGAAAAATATCAAATGCCCCACGCAACAGTAATACTCGCGATCAGTGCCGATGGTAAAATTGCCGATGCAGTGCGATCGCCCGCGAGATTCGGTTCTGCCAACGACAAAGCCCACCTCGAACAACAAGTCGCAGCAAGTGACGCGGTTTTGTTCGGCAACGGCACTTTACAGGCTTATGGAACGACGATGAGAGTGATTTCACCAGAATTGCTCAAACAGAGGGAACTCGCAGGGAAGCCCCCACAACCCGTGCAAATTGTATGTTCGCGATCGCGCCAATTTGACCCAAACTTGCGATTTTTCCAGCAACCGGTGCCTCGCTGGCTGCTGACGGGGCAAGACAGTAGAGAAACGGCATTGCCGTCTCCTCTCAAGAACGGGCAAGATGCCCGTTCCACAAGAGATGAATTTTCTTGTGGAACAGGCATCTTGCCTGTTCATAAAAAGCTTATTGAGAATGGTGCAGATGTCAGCAACGGGCAAGATGCCCGTTCCACAAGAGATAAATTGTCTTGTGGAACAGGCATCTTGCCTGTTCATAAAAGGCTTATTGACAATGGCACCATCGGTAAGTTCGATCGCACTTTAATCGCCAACACCATAGCAGGAGAAATCGATTGGATTGATGCGTTTCAACAGCTAGAAGCGCTTGGAATCAAACGTTTGGCAATTTTGGGAGGCGGAAAACTCGTCGCGTCTGTGCTGGCTGCGGGCTTGATAGACGAACTCTGGCTGACGGTTTGCCCGTTAATTTTGGGGGGCGCGGATGCACCGACACCTGTTGAGGGAAAGGGTTTTTTGGCGGATTTAGCGCCGAAATTGGAGCTTTTGGCTGTAAAACAGGTGGGGCAAGAGGTATTTTTGCATTATAGATTCGGGGCGGGCTAGAAGCCCACTCCACAAGAGTTGTGTGGCACAGGCATCTTGCCTGTGGCGGGCTAGGAGTGCTCACCCCACAAGAGTTGTGTGGCACAGGCATCTTGCCTGTGGCGGGCTAGGAGTGCTCCCCCCACAAGAGTTGTGTGGCACAGGCATCTTGCCTGTGGCGGGCTAGAAGCCCACCCCACAAAAGAAGTGGCACAGACATCTTGCCTGTGGCGAGTAATTACACAAGCAGGGGAGATTGTATTAACTTAAATGAAGTTCGATCGCTCTACGCTCAAATCTCCCTATGCTGAAACAGCCAAAACCTGAATATTCTGTAGCCTGGATTAGCAAAATAGGCGAAATCCCCCAAGCGTCGTGGGATGCCTTGGCGATGCCACTAAAAACTCCCTTTCTGGAATGGGATTGGCTGAACAATCTCGAAGTATCGGGAAGCGCGACAGGTAAAACCGGTTGGCTGCCGCATCACTTAACAGTCTGGCGAGACAAACAGTTGATTGCTTGCGCGCCGCTTTATGTCAAAAGCCACAGCTACGGCGAATTTGTATTCGACAATCAGTGGGCCGATTTAGCTCAACGTTTGGGTGTTCAATATTATCCCAAATTGATGGGAATGACGCCCTTTACTCCGGCTGAAGGCTATCGGTTTTTGATTGCCGAGGGGGAAGATGAAGACGAGTTAACCGGAGTAATGGTAAGCGCGATCGACCATTTTTGCGATCGCCACAATATCTCCGGCTGCAATTTCCTTTATGTCGATCCCCAATGGCGGAAGCGCATGGAAAACCACGGTTTCAGCAGTTGGCTGCACCACAGCTATATTTGGCAAAATCAAGGCTATCAAAATTTTGACAATTATTTAGGCGCATTTAATGCCAACCAGCGCCGCAATATCAAACGCGAACGCAAAGCTGTTGAAACAGCAGGCTTGTTCGTGAAAACTTTGACAGGCGATGCAATTCCCCAACCGATGTTTGGCCAAATGTATGCTTTTTATGAGAATACTTGCGACAAATTCGGCTGGTGGGGAAGCAAATATTTGACGAAGCGATTTTTTGAACAGTTGCACCACAATTATCGCGATCGAGTTTTGTTTGTAGCCGCCTACGACAAGGAAGATGACAGACAGCCGGTGGGTATGTCATTTTGTTTGTATAAGGGCGATCGGCTGTACGGGCGTTATTGGGGTAGTTTGCAAGAAATCGACTGCTTGCACTTCGATGCTTGTTACTATACGCCGATCGAATGGGCGATCGATCGGGGCATCCAAACCTTCGATCCGGGTGCGGGCGGGCGGCACAAAAAACGGCGCGGCTTTCCAGCTACGCCAAATTATAGTTTGCACCGATTTTATAACAACCGTCTGGCGCAAATTCTCAAGTCTTATATCGGTCAAATTAACGAAAGAGAACAGGAAGAAATTGATGCAGTCAACGAGGATTTACCTTTTACTAAGTTACCTCCTTTGTTGCTCGGCGATTGACGGTTGACTGGGAATTTGGAATTGGAAATTGGGAATTAGTAACAGCCCATCGGTGTCAACATAATACTAAAACCCTGTGTATATCTCGTTTGTATCGAAGTTTCGATCGCCCTAAATCCCCCTTAAGAAGGGGGACTTTGAATACTCTTCCCCCTTTATTAATGGGAGTTAGAGGGGACGTAAGAATACTCTTGTCCCCCCCTTATTAAGGGGGGTTAGGGGGGATCGAGACTCAACTATAAACGATATTTATTATGGATTTTAGTCTTAAGTTGACACGAATGGTAACAGTCAACAGTCAACAGTCAACAGTCAACAGTCAACAGTCAACAGTCAACAGTCAACCAATTAACCTAATTCAAAATTACCTTTCCATCCTCTTGAATTTCCAGCGATTTAGTATCAACGCCCAAGTCAGTTGTCGCGCCGAAACTGACTTGCAACATTCCCGGCATCGCGGTGGCTTGCGGGCGAACCAGCATCAATCCGCCGTCTGGACGCTGGTAAGTGAGGGTGATTGGTACCTTGATGTTTGCGAGCAAAATTTCAGATTGTTCCCCCAGAGTGCGCGGTGGGGTAACGCCAATCACTTGATAATTGATGACGGCATTGGTGGTATTCACGAGTTTAATTGCTACCATGCCCTCCATAGGCGTAACTCGCGCAGTTGGCATGGGGAAGCGGGCGGGGGCGTTTTGGGGTGCGGCAGGCATCCCGTTGGGGCCCGGAGTCGCAGCGGGATTCGGTTGGCTGACGGGCTTTCCTTGTTGGGGCGGGGGGCCGCCGGCTTGGGAAAGTGTTGCGAGACTGACGAGTAAACCCCCGCAGGTGGCGGCTAGCAAGCTGATTTTTTTTAACGGTAGATTGTGGCGAAACATAAATAACTCCTCACAAGTTCGATCGAGGTTTTCCAACAACGTTTATGTTAATCTATGCGGGAATTGAATTTTAATAGCTTGGTTTGGGCGCGATGTAGGAAGAATCTGGCTTGAGGGGTAGATTTTTTTTAACCGCAGAGGGCGCAGAGGGCGCAGAGGATGAGGGAAAGTTTTAGGGGTGAGATGCTTCTGATTTGCGGGCGGGGAGGGTGACGGTAACGGCGGTACCTCGATCGACTTGGCTGTCAATGCGGATTTGGCCGCGGTGATTTTCGACAATTGCTTTGGCGATGGCTAATCCTAAACCGGAACCGGCGGCGCTGCGGTGGGTACGGGCGGGATCTGCGCGGTAGAATCGATCGAACAAATGCGGCAGGGCTTCTGGGGAAATCCCGATGCCGGTGTCTGTTACTTTTATTTGCAGCGCTGGATTTAAGATCGGCGAATTTCTTTTGTTTTTAGCTGCAAGCTGCAATTGTACTTGAATTTGACCGCCAGAGGGCGTGTACTGCACGCAGTTGCTGACGAGATTGGTAAAAAGTCGGGCTAGTTGATCCCAGTCGCCCAACAGTGTAAAGTTGTCCTCAGCGTTTGGTCGATCGACAATTTCCAAAGAAAGAGACAGATTTTGGGCAGTGGCGATCGCGAGTTGTTCTTCAATTACCTCCATCAGCAAAGCATCGAGGGGAACATCAATCCACTGCTGCTGGACGATGCCGCTATCTTGTCTGGCTAAAAACAGCAAATCGTCAACCAAGCGCCCCAAACGGCGCGTCAGGCGTTCGATAACTTGTAGCTGTTGGTGTTGCTGCGGTTCGATATCCGGTTCCGCCAAAGCTACTTGCACGTTAGTTTGAATAGTGGCGATCGGATTTCTGAGTTCGTGGGAAGCATCAGCGGTAAACTGTTTGAGACGCCCGTAAGATTCCCGCACAGGTTCCATAGCCAATCCCGACAGCAGCCAGCCAATAGCCGCCACGCAAATTAGAGTTAAACCCGCGCCCAAAATCAAATCTAGAATTAATTGGCGGATGGGTTTTGTCACTTCAAACCAAGGATGGCTGACTCGCAAATATCCCAGAACTTGGCGGCCGATTTCCACTCGCTGCGTAACTTGTCTGAGAGAATAGTTTTGAGTTGTCCGAATGCTAATCGGTTTGGTAGAAACGCGATTTGTATTTTGTGCGATCGAATCTCGATTCTCCTCCAAACTTGCATTCAAACCCCCATCAAAATCTCCAATTTCTCCCCTCTGCGCCCTCTGCGCCTCTGCGGTTAAATCCCTCTTCCCTCTATCCGCTTCCGTTACAAAATCCGTTGCCGAACTTGCTTCTTCCTGCTTTCCTCTCTCAAACCGCAACTTATGATTAACCCAAACCGTTTCCCCAGTGCGGTTAGCGTTAATCGGAATCTTCAGCGGTTCCGACAAAGTAGACCACAGCAATTCGCCAGTAGGACTGAACCATTCTAAATCAATGTGGTCATCTTCTACTGCATCGGTGCTATCTCGAAAACTGGCTTGAATATTAACTTGCAACTTAATTTTATCTTCTCTAGTAGGGAAAGTTAGCGGTTCTATAACGAGAGTTCGCTCTATTACTTCGACAACATGATTGAGGGTGTCATCAATGCGATCGATCAAAGTAGTGCGGACGTAAAAATAGAAACCTGTGGCGAATACAAGTAACAATACAGCAGTAACGGCAGTGTACCAAATAGCAAGGCGGCGGCGGGTAGCTTGAAACATATTGCGAAAAAATCAGGAATCACCAATAGAATATTAAATAAAATCTGAAGTAATATCGACGACTCATATCTTGAGATTCATCTGCGTTCATCAGCGTATATCTGCCTTAATCAGCGGTTCCTCTTTCCATTCTTGATACTTCAGACAGATGTCGAGAGAGCTGTCACCATAGTATTCTAATCGCGAAACTTTTTAGGTGAAAGCGTGTGAACAAATTTTTATTCCGAGCTGCGATCGGGCTGTTAATGGCATTTTTTGGGGCAATCACCTATTTTACCAACGACGTACAAAATCCTGTAACTGGAGAGAGACAGCGGGTGCAGCTTTCTCCCCGCCAAGAGATAGTTTTGGGATTGCAGTCGCGAGATCAAATGGCCGCCAAGTACGGGGGGCTTTATCCCAGTCAGAGTATTCAGCAGTATGTCGATCGAGTAGGCGAACGAGTTGTCAACGGTTCGGCGGCGAAACAAGCGGGTTATCCGTTTGAATTCCACCTGCTGCGAGACGCCGAAACTGTCAATGCTTTTGCTTTGCCGGGGGGACAAGTTTTCATTACTGCGGGGCTGCTGCGGCGGCTGAATTCGGAGGCTCAGTTGGCCGCTATACTGGGACACGAAAGCGGTCACGTTGTCGGTCGCCACGCTGCGGAACACTTGGCAAAACAGCAGTTGGGCAGGTCTTTGGTAACGGCGGTTGGGGTGGCTACTAGCGACGAGCGCGGGGGCGGCCAGCAGGGAGCATTAATTGCTCAAGCTGTCAATCAAGTTGTCAGTTTGCGGTACGGTAGGTCTGATGAACTTGAGAGCGATCGGCTCGGTTTTCGGTTTATGACGGAAGCGGGTTACGATCCTAGAGGTATTGTTGAGGTGATGCAAATCCTCGGTTCTGCTAGGAAGGGCGAAGCGCCGCCGGAGTTTTTGAGTTCTCACCCGAACCCTGAAAATCGGGTGGAAAAGTTGCAAGCTTTAATCGCGCAAAATTACCCTAACGGCGTTCCAGCTAATTTAGTTTCTGGACGCGAAGAGTTTGCTAAGAATGTGTCTGGCGGTTAGCGATTGTTGCGTCTGGCTTTGCTGAAGTTATGGCTAAAGGCGGATGGAAGTTCGGGTGTGAGTTGGCACGATCGACTTAATGAGCGATCGAGCAATTTGAAAGTTGAAAACCATGATTGAATCTTGGATGATTATCGGCGGAGTGACTTTCTCAGTCGCCTTCGGCACTCTGTTATTCAAACTCCGCGATATTAACTGGGCCGTCAAACTTCAAAGACCGGATTGGATGTTTTTCGAGCCTGCTATTCCATTAATTTGGACGGTGATTTTTGCTTGCGGGGCCGGCAGCGCTGCTGTCGTGTGGGAACAGGAACCCGGAAGTCTCAAAACATGGCTGCTGATGGCTTTGTACTTGCTTTTAGAAATTGTCACAGTTGCTTATATTCCCGCTACTCTCAGAGCCAAAAGTCTGAAAGTCGGGACGATTTTGGGAGGGGTCGGCGAGATTTTGGGAGTTGTGCTGATGTTGGCTGTTTTGCCGATTTCTCAAACTGCGGCTTTGTTACTTTTGCCTTACGCGATTTGGGGTGCGATCGGCACTTATACTACTTGGGAAATGATTCAGTTAAACCCAGAAGCTGCATAAATATAACGAACCGCTTTCGCGAAGAAGAACAGGCGAGACGCCTGTTCCACTAAGTAAGAAAAGAGCGAGAGAATTTCAAGCAATTCTGAAGTAAATAACCATCCAGTAACTACTAACTAACCATTCACAACTATAACGCTCTTCTCTTCTCTTTCCTTCTTTTGTGGAACAGGAGACGCCTGTTCCTGTTCCCACCTTCTTTTCTCTTTTCTTCTTTTGTGGAACAGGCGAGACGCCTGTTCCTGTTCCCACCTTCACAGTTCATTAAAAAAAAGCATTGTTAATAATACCAAATCGGTGCAGCCCAGTTAACCGAACCGATAGAGTGAGGAAATCCGCTTGACACCGCGTCCGCATTTGATGAGAAAATAAATGAATTAAACTGGTTTAAATTAAAGGATGACAGCTATCAATGGCAATTAAAGACCAGCCCCAACCGCCTCGTTTTAGGCAAATTAGCAATATCTTGTTATTGCTCTCAAGTCTGTTTCTGCTGGCGAATATCTTTTTGCCCAATTTGTTCGGGCCGCAAATTCCGCAAGTGCCTTACAGCTTGTTCGTCCATCAGGTTCAAGAACAAGATGTGGTGAGAGCTTCGGTAGGTCAAAATGAAATTCGCTACCAACTCAAAGGCGAAGGCGACAAACCGGGTCAAGTGCTCTCCACTACGCCGATTTTTGACCTGGAATTGCCTAAACTTTTACAAGAAAAAGGCGTTGAATTTGCGGCAACTCCCCCTTCCAAAAATGGCTGGATTGGCAGTGTTTTAAGCTGGGTGGTTCCGCCGCTGATTTTTGTGGCGATTTTTCAATTTTTTGCGAACAGGCAGGGTGGCGGGCCGCAGGGTGCGCTGTCGATCGGCAAAAGCAAAGCTAAGGTCTATGTAGAAGGCGAATCGGCGAAAATTACTTTTGCTGATGTGGCTGGAGTAGAAGAGGCTAAAACTGAATTAGTCGAAGTTGTTGAATTCCTGAAAACTCCCGATCGCTTTACGGCAATTGGCGCGAGAATTCCGAAAGGCGTGCTGTTAGTCGGGCCTCCGGGAACTGGCAAAACGCTGTTAGCTAAAGCAGTGGCTGGTGAAGCTGGCGTGCCGTTTTTTAGCATCTCCGGTTCGGAGTTTGTGGAACTGTTTGTAGGTGTTGGTTCTGCGAGGGTAAGAGATTTATTCGAGCAGGCTAAGAAACAGGCTCCTTGTATTATTTTCATTGATGAATTGGACGCGATCGGCAAATCTCGCAGCACTAACGCTGCGTTTGGCGGAAATGACGAACGCGAACAAACTCTGAATCAACTATTAACTGAAATGGATGGTTTTGCTGCGGGCAATACTACGGTAATTGTGCTGGCTGCAACGAACCGCCCGGAAAGTTTGGATGCTGCTTTGCTGCGCCCAGGCCGTTTCGATCGCCAAGTTTTGGTCGATCGCCCGGATTTATCCGGTCGCGAAGCAATTTTGAACATTCACTCTCAAAAAGTGAAGTTGGGCCCGGATATTGACTTGAAGGCGGTCGCCACTCGCACCCCCGGTTTTTCGGGCGCAGATTTGGCGAATTTGGTCAATGAAGCTGCTTTGCTAGCTGCTCGCAACAAGCGCCTAACTGTAGCTCAGGAAGACTTTTATGAGGCGTTTGAGCGCGTTGTAGCTGGCTTGGAAAAGAAAAGCCGGGTGCTCAACGAAAAAGAGAAAAAGATTGTGGCTTACCACGAAGTCGGGCACGCGATGGTTGGTGCTGCGATGACGGGCGGCGGCGAAGTGGCGAAAATCTCGATCGTCCCGCGCGGTATGGCAGCATTGGGTTACACGTTGCAGGTACCGACTGAAGACCGTTTCTTGTTAGATGAATCGGAATTGCGCGGTCAGATTGCTACACTGCTTGGAGGGCGATCGGCTGAGGAAGTCGTGTTTGGCAGCATCACTACTGGCGCTTCAAACGACTTGCAAAGGGCGACGGATTTAGCTGAACGGATGGTGACAACTTACGGGATGAGTAAGGTTTTGGGGCCTCTAGCTTACGATCGAGGTCAACAAGCAATGTTCCTCAACGACGGTATGGGAAATGCCCGCCGCGCTGTCAGTGCTCAGACTGCTGAGGCGATCGACCAAGAAGTCAAAGAAATTGTCGAAACTGCACATCAGCAAGCTTTGGATATTCTGAAAGCTAATCGGGAATTGTTGGAAACAATTACGCAGAAGCTATTGGAAACTGAGGTGGTGGAAGGTGATGCACTTAGCAAATTCCTCGGTCAAGTGCGGCCTTTAGATAAGGTTGCGGCTTGAGTTTAACAGGATTTAATCTGATATCTTGCACCATTCTCAAGAACAGGCTTTCCGGCCTGTTCCACAAAAAGTGAATTTTCTTGTGGAATGGGCCGGAGAGCCCGTTCCTAAATAGCTAATCGCATCGAATCCATAAACCGGGTTTTTACTGAGAAGACGCGCTGTAGGCGACAGATTCAGAAAAAACCCGGTTTCTTTGTCGGAGTGCGTAAATCCTGTTAAATTAAACCGTTGTAGAGATAATTCAGCTTAAAATGTCCTCTGGATTTATCCCCATTTCTCGCAGTTTTTCAGATAGGCGATCGGCTTTTTGCTGTGCTAACTCTTTCTCCTGTCTTTCTTGTTCCATTTGTTGTTGCGTTTGTTCCATTTGTTGCTGTGCCTGTTCCATTTGTTGCTGTGCCTGTTCCATTTGTCTTGACAACTCCACGTAAGACAAAAACTTCAGTCCGTCGGGACGATAAATTTCCAAGTCTCCCGATGCAGTTTCAAAACGGATTTGCAAACGCGGACTTACCCAACCTTCCATTGATTCAATATAGTTGAGTTGTCCGTCAGTTCGCCGCCAACCCATTAACTCATTATCCTCTGGATCGTAGACATAATATTCTTCTACTCCATAATTCTCGTAGAACTTAAACAGCTTAAACATTGCTGTCATGCGGTTGCCTGGTGAGATGATTTCAAAGACAACTTGCGGCGGAATATTATCTTCCAGCCACTGTTGGTAGGAACCTCTGTCGCCTTTGGGTCTGCCAAAGACTACCATAGTATCAGGTGCTTGGCGAATTTTGTTATCTCCTTCGACGGGATACCACAGCAAGTCACCTGCTACAAAGACATTTTCGCTGTCTTTGAATAAGGCATCTATTCCGCCTTGAATTTTTACGATCAATTGGAACTGTTTGGTGTTGTCAGACATGGGTTTTCCGTCGCTGTCTGGGTAGATGATTTCTGGCAAGGTTTGAGTAGGAATTGTTGCGGTCATGGGATGACTCCGTTGCTAGCAGCATCAATTTATATTTTATATCTATTTTATCAATACTTCGGACAGTTTTGAAACAGGTGCGCTCCGCGAGCAGAGCAAAAAATTCCCTGGGATTTTAACCGAAAATAAAAAAAAAGGCACTTTTTACGTTAAGCTCAAAAAACACACGAACTTAAAAAAATGCCTGATGAATATTCTAGAATCTATCTTACAACAAATGTCAGGGATTAGTCAATCCCAAAAAAAGTTTATGGTAATTTTATTTTCCACCATATTACTTGTTTATGGTAAAGTGAATTTTACCAATCTGAGCCTTTATAGTTCATTGAGTGAAAAAACTTATCGCCGTCATTTTTTGAAAAAATTTAATTTTAGTGAATTCCATCAATGTTTTATCAAGAAAGCATTGAATTTTGCACGAACAATTATTGCTGCAATCGATTGTTCATTTATTAAAAAAAGTGGCAAAAAAACTGAAGGTAAAGCTACATTTTATAATGTGTAGCTGGCAGACCTGAAGAGGGATTAGAAATTTATGTCATTTCTCTGGTCGAAGTTGAAACTCATTTATCTTATAGTGTGAGTGTACAACAAACACCCTGGCGTCCTCCCACAGAACTACCCAAAAATGCCCTAACTACTAAAAGAAAAAAATGTCAAAAAAACAGACAAAAAAAGAGACAGTCAAAAGCTCAACGCCTGAATCAACAAGAGTTGACGACTATGCTAAGCATTTAAAAGAAACTCGTTTTATATTGCCAGAAACTGTACGTTATTTGGTAGCTGATGGTTATTATTGTCGCGCCAAGTTCTGGGATGCTGTACGGGATTCAAATTTACATTTGATTAGTAAATTACGGTCTGACGCCAACTTAAATTACATTTATACAGGTGAGAAAAATAAAATAGGTGCTCCTCGCAAATATGATGGAAAAGTAGACTGTAACAAATTAAAAAAATTAACTTTTATCAAAATAATTAAGCCCGGGGTTAAGCTTTATTCATTAGTAGTATGGAGTGTTTGTTTAAAATGTCAAATACGTTTAGCTTGCCTTGAAGAAGTTCAACCTAACGGTAAAATCAAAAATATCTTATTGTTCAGCACTGATCTATATCTGACAGGTGAGCAAATACTTGAGTATGATCTGGCTCGTTTTCAAATTGAATTTATTTTTCGTGATGCCAAACAATTTACAGGTTTATCCGATTGCCAATCTTGTAGTGGTCAACGCCTGGATTTTCATTTTAATGCTAGTCTGACTGCTTTAAACTTAGCCAAGTATGAAGCTTATAATCGTCATTCATCTCCCGATCCATTCGTGTTTTCGATGGCCTCTTATAAACGCCTTGAATTCAATAGGCATATACTTTACACCTTTATTGATAAGTTAGATTTAGGCCAGAATTTAATTTTAAATCACCCCAACCTTCCGTCAGTCCTATCCTATGGTACTCTCGCTGCTTAAAAACTGTCCGGAGTATTGGTACTCAAACTGGTTATGAACAATTAGATGAAAGAAAAAAATTAACTTCTTGTAAAATATCTGAGTTGCTTTTAGTTTTGGAGCATCCCGAATTACCATTACATAATAACCCCGCTGAATTAGCTGCCAGAACAATCGTGCAGCGACGAAATATTAGCTATGCAACCCAAACTTGTGCAGGAATATCGGCGATGGACATTTTTATGTCTCTGGTGGCGACTACGCGAAAATTAGGAATTAGCTTTTTTGAATATATGCACGACCGTATTTCTCACCTGGGAAATATTCCATCTCTGGGGATGATTATTCGCGAACAATCTTCGGTTTATTCTTTGGGTCTGTCCTGGTCTGATTGAAGAAATTTAAAAAAATCTAACTGCTCTGAATTATCGGCGCTTGATTCCTTTATCAAGTGTCCTATAAACCCACGGTAAATTGTGACTGTCTAAAAAAGACTGTAACATCCTTGATTTCATGATTGATAATACATTATTTGAATCAAGATTTAGCAGCCAGAAAATGCGAGATTTTTGTGTCTGAATTAAGATATTTGTACAATTAAATTAAAATTCTACAATTGCGAAAATTAAGGCTTACCGCAACTTATTGAGCGGATACAAATTAAGTAATAACTGGGTAAGCTGTGTTGCATCTAGATTGCCTATGGTATTAGAGAGGGAGAGGGTCCGATGGGGATCGGGGGAGAGGATTTGACGATTGTTCGATCGGGACTCGAAATATACAATTTAAATGCACAACAGCTTAGTGCAAGTTTCCTGAAATACAAGTGCCGGCAGCGAGTAGAAATACTTGCGCCGCACCAGCAGTGAAGTCGGTTCTGCACAAAGGAACCAACAGCACCAGCAACAGTGTCTAAATAAGAATCCGCAGTTGAGTGTTCAGGAGCGATCGCGCATTGTGTAAAGTGAGGCAGAAAGCATATGATGAAACGAATCTCCAAAAATAACTCTCAAAACAATCAAAACCGAGACCAAAAGCAGCCCAATCCTTTAATATTGGCTTTGGTGCTCACAGGAATTCTAGTATGGGAAATGTATCCGGCGCTAAGACACACCGCAGCAGCTAACGCGGGCGCCCTCAAACATTCCCTTGCCCAGTTGGAAAGCCAACCGCAGCAAACCGCGCAGCAATTTTCCGCTGCCGCGATGCCCCAAAAAATCAGCTATTCGGTATTTGCACTCAACAGTCTAATTTCCGAACCGGGCAATTTGGCCGAGGGTACGCGCCCAAATCCCCAGAACCAATTGCCCGCAACCGTAGCAGCAGCAGTTCGCCAAAACTTGTCGCGCCAAACTGGCATTGCTGCTGACAAGTTGAAAGTAACTGAATCGAGCAGGCAAAGTTGGCCGAATACTTGTTTGGGACTCGCTTCATCTGATGAAATTTGCGGTCAAATGATTGTCGAAGGTTGGCGGGTTGTGGTTTCTGATGGCAGCCAAACTTGGGTTTACCGCACTAATGCTAGGGGAAATGTGTTGCGCTTGGAAAAAAAGTTACCTAGGTAAATTTGAGCCTGGGAAATGAAATATAAGTTTCATTTTGGAACAGGCAAGATGCCTGTTCCACAAAGAGTGAATTTTCTTGTGGGAAGTTTCTGGTGGGCTTCTGGGAACAGGCAAGATGCCTGTTCCACAAAGAGTGAATTTTCTTGTGGGAAGTTTCTGGTGGGCTTCTTGGAACAGGCAAGATGCCTGTTCCACAAAGAGTGAATTTTCTTGTGGGAAGTTTCTGGTGGGGAGTAGGGGTTGGGCTTCTAGCCCGCCCCTTGCCTTAATTTGGGAGTTGGTTTCTTTCAATGATGCCGCCGCCCAAGAGCACGTCTCCGTCATACCAAACAGCCGCTTGTCCGGGGGTAATGCTCAACTGCGGTTCATCAAAAATTAACTTAACTCTTGTACCGCCGGCCTTTTCTTCTCCCGCAGTTTCCAGGGGAATTACAGTCGCTGGGACGGGGTGCGATCGATATCGAATCTGTACCTGAGCCCGAATCGGAGCCGCCGGTGCAGCCACAGAAACCCAATTTACTTTCTGGACTGTACATTCAGATTCTACCGCCAACTGCCGATCGCCCACAACTACCCGATTGCCAGCAGCATCGAGTTCAATCACGTACAGCGGTTCCGGTGCAGCAATTCCGAGTCCCTTCCGCTGGCCGATGGTGTAGTGGTGCACGCCGTCGTGCTGTCCGAGCACCCGCCCTGACTTGTCCACAATGTCACCCTTTTGCGGCGCAATGTACTTATCCAGAAAAGCCCGCATCGAACCGTTACTTTCCACCAAGCACAAATCCTGACTTTCCGGCTTGTCAGCAGTTGTCAAGCCAAATTCCGCCGCAATTTTGCGAGTTTCTGTCTTGGTAATTTCCCCCAAAGGAAATTCCGTACCTGCCAGCAAATCCTGTGTTAGATCGTACAGGAAATAAGACTGATCTTTCGCAGGGTCGATCGCCCGCAGCAACTGATAGCGACCAGTAGCAGCATCGTAAGTAATCCGAGCGTAGTGCCCTGTAGCGATTTTTTCAATTCCGAGTTCTTCGCGAGCATACTTAAGCATCGGCCCGAACTTCACAGTTTTATTGCACTGCGAACAAGGCAAAGGCGTAACTCCCGCACTGTAACCCTCCACCAAATAATCGACAATACTTGCCTGAAAGACCTCGCGGCTGTCAACAATGTGGTGGGGAACGCCCAAATCTTCGCAAATTTTAGCTGCATCGACCATTCCCTCAGAGCAGCACTGACCTTTGCCCTTCATCAACCACAGCGTTAAACCCACCACTTCATATCCCTGATGGTGTAAAATTGCGGCTGCTGCGGAACTATCGACCCCGCCGGAGAGGCCTACAACAATCTTGTTCATGATTCGGAGAGAAATTGCTATTTTACTGTTACTTTGTTCGATCGAGCTAATTTATTATACCACAAGTATACTACAACCTGCGACTGCTGCTGTTAGCTGAAATTTTAGCACTTAATATGACTATTCAAAAATTTGTTGTCACCGCCGACCAAATGCGGCAAATAGAAACCAGAATCTTTGCCGCTGGAATGCCAGTCGCAGCTTTAATGGAAAAAGTCGCGGGACTGATTGCTAGACGAATTCAGCAGCTTTTGAAGGGGGAAGGAAGTTCGGCAACGGATTATGAAACGGATTTAACGGATTTAACGGATTTAACCAATAGGAGGAAAAGGGGAGAAGGGAAAAAAAATGTTAATTCTCAATTGCCAGTTATCGGGGTATTGGTTGGGCCGGGACACAACGGGGGCGATGCTTTGGTTGTTGCCCGCGAATTGCACTTTCAAGGATTCCAAATAGTTATTTACTGCCCGTTTTCTAAACTCAAAGAACTCACAAAAAATCACGCTGACTATGCGCGTTCTTTAAATATTCCATTTGTTGACAAAGTTGAACCGCTGAAAAATTGCGATTTGCTCGTAGACGGTTTATTTGGATTTGGATTAGAACGAGAAATTACTAACGCTACGGCCGCAGCTATTGACGAAATAAATAATTTAAATATACCCGTTTTAAGTATAGACATTCCATCGGGAATTCATACAGATACCGGAGAAGTTTTGGGGATGGCAATCCGGGCAAAACATACATTCTGTTTGGGTTTGTGGAAAATGGCATTTCTGCAAGATAGAGCGTTAGAATATATCGGCAGTTCCGAATTAATAGATTTTGATATTCCCGCAGCAGATATTGCAGAAATATTGGGCGAAACGCCAGCAATACAACGAATTACAAAACAATCTGCGATCGAGCATTTGCCGTTACCCCGATCGCCAATTTCGCACAAATACACCAACGGTAACATACTAATTATTGCAGGTTCCCGGCGCTACAGCGGAGCAGCAATTTTGTCAGCGTTGGGAGCAAGAGCAAGCGGCGTAGGAATGCTGTCAATTGCCGTTCCTGAGTCGATTAAACCGATGTTGAGCAGTCAGTTGCCAGAGGCGTTAGTTATAGGATGTCCCGAAACCCAGAACGGTGCAATTAGCCAGTTGCCAGTAGCCATTGATTTGAGTTCTTATGATGCGATCGCGGCAGGGCCAGGTCTGACATTGGAAGCGGCAATAGCTGTAGAATCTGTACTGGAGAGCGATCGACCTCTCGTGTTAGATGCTGACGGTTTAAATATCCTCGCTCAACTCGGCACAGTCCCGATTTTGTCCGAACGCTGTGCACTGACAATTATCACGCCTCACCCGGGCGAATTCAAGCGTTTGTTTCCCGAATTAGCCGGCGAAATGGGCGATCGAATTGCGGCAACTCAAGCAGCAGCTCAGCTTTGCGGTGCAACGGTATTGCTCAAGGGAGCGAGAGTTTGCATAAGCTGTCAAGATGAAGGCGATTCCCTACGGGATAGCTGCGCTTCACGTACCATCACCTACCTCAATCCCGAAAGCACCCCAGCCCTCGCCAGAGGCGGCAGCGGCGACGTTCTCACAGGCTTGTTAGGGGGACTATTAGCAAGTGCGATCGCCCGCAAATCCCCCCCCAAATCAGTGGTAGAAACAGCAGTTTGGTGGCACGCTCAAGCCGGAATCATGGCAGCCAAAGAACGGACGGAATTAGGAGTAGATGCCTTTACTTTGACACAGTATTTAATTCCAGCTTTGCGAGAGTTTGCTAAGTAAACAATCAACAGTAGTTGTGTAGAGTGTGCACCGCGCACTTTCCCGATCCGCTCTTAGGGTTCGCAACGAGAACCTAACACGTTAACAGTTCTTCCACTAGACTTGCATTCCAAAAGTCCTAAACTATCCTTCAATTATCTGCGTCGATCTGTGTTTATCTGCCTTACATCTGCGGTCGATCGATCGAAGACTTATGCAATCTTGTCTAATACTTACGCAACCAGACTTACGCATGGGGGGCTTATTCCCGATTTCTACGAAAAATTAGAGGTTATTAACGAGAAACTTAGGAAAAATCTCGGAAGAAACCGGGTTTTTAAGCCAAAAAGCGCGCGCAAGTCTCGAACTAACCTTTGATGAACTTTTCTAATTTTTGAGCCATCTTCTCGACAATTCCCTCCGAAGTATCTCCCGCCGATGCTTCTGCTTCAATACGCTTGACAGCATCCTCTGAAAGATTCAGCAACTGCACTAATTTTTGATAAGCTGCTGCTTCTTCTGCGTTAATTTTTGGTTCGTCGGGAGTGCGAGAACTAGATGAAATCACTTCATAGCCGAGTTGCAAGACTAATTCCTTTTCATCTTGAGTTTCTAGTTGACCGATCAACTCGTCAAGGGGGATATTTTGCATGATGTAATCCCGCAGTTCTTGTTGCATTTGTTGTCCGTCGGTATCTGGGGCAAACAAACGACAAAAGCGATCGAGCATTAAATTAACTTCTTCTGTGGCGAGTTCGCCGTCAGCCCAGGCCATAGAAGCAACAATTCTCAGCAGATTCATCTGGCGGGGCGTAATTGATGGAGGAGGTGGGGTTTGCATAATCAAAATTGGTAATTGGTAATATCAATTCCGGTGCAACCGGAATTATTGTTGACTGTTGACTGTTGACTGCGCCACCCGCTCGCGTAGTCGAAGGGTTGACTGTTAACTGTTAACTGTCAGTCAAAAAACTGAATGATAGTTGAGTATTGACTGGTGATTCAATTTTACCAGGACGATGCTAGGGGAATTGGGAATTGGGAATTGGGAATTGAGAATTGAGCTTGATTTCTTCTGGTCTTTTCTTTCCGGTTCCCCTTCATCAAAAAAAAGTGGGTGGAAACCCCGTTACTTCGACCCTTCGGCGTAGTTTATCCGCTCGCGTAGTCGAACGGCAAGCGGGCGACGCTTCGCTGGCTCACATCGCCTTCGCTCGACGGCTTGACAAAAATATACAACACTCAGCCAACCCTATCACAAAAGACGTGTTAGACTGTGACGATGGAAAAAGCCTACCGCTACCGATTCTATCCCACCACCGAGCAAGAA
>NZ_JAUBWA010000056.1:0-8414 GCF_036702825.1 Microcoleus sp. A003_D6
AATTTTTTTTCTTGTGGAATGGGCCCCAGAGCCCGTTCCAGAATTTGATTAAAAGGATTTTTGCAAGAGGTCTATTATGCACAACCTATGACCTACAAGTTATAACCTGACGATCGGCATTCTCAAAAGAAACGGGCGATCGAACTCAAAACAATTCGCGTTTGATACTGACGCAGCCAGGGAGGTGGGCGGTTGGGAGAACAGGCGTACTGGGTTGAGAATCCTAAATATAGTATTAGATAGACCTCTTGCAAAAATAATTAGGACGGGCCCCAGAGCCCGTCCCACAAGAGTTATTTTTTCTTCTGGGATGGGCCCCAGAGCCCGTCCCATCAATTGATGAAAGGATTTTTGCAAGAGGTCTAATATCCGCAGATTTTTCGCTTACATCCCAAAATAAAATAGACAATCAAAAAATTATGCTTTTTACTTTTCTATTTTGAATGAATCAAAACAGCTAATTAAGATGTATAAATTCACAGCTTGCACCTTATTTAAAAAAACTGTAAGCTGTTGTGCATTTAAATTGTATATTTCGAGTCCCGATCGAACAATCGTCAAATCCTCTCCCCCGATCCCCATCGGACCCTCTCCCTCTCTAATACCATAGGCAATTTAGATGCAACACAGCTTATGAGCGGGTTTGCCAATAAGCTTAAACAGTGTAAATAAATTAAAAAATAAATTAAAAAAACCCGTTCCCACCCACGAGACAATCCTTTACTAAAATTAATGCCTGATGTCAGTAGAAACTAACATCAGGCACTATTTGCGATCCGATCGCAACTTGAGTCTTTTTTACCGGATGACGGCTAAAGCACCGGCGCCTGCTGCTGCTACTGCCGAAGTAAGAGCAGTGAAAAACAGCCACCAAGAGGCAACTTCTGCTGCTTTCCGGGTTTCTTCCGCTTGTTTTTCAGCTTGCAATTTAATGCTTTCGAGGCGAAGCTGCGCTTCTTGCTGCAAGCGTTCTGCTCTTTGCAAGACGCTGTTGCGGCTTCTTTCAATTTGGTCGATCAAGCGGTTGGCATCTGCTTCGGAAATGTCCTCGCGAGAACTAATTAGCGCGACTAAAGTATCGCGGTTGAAGTGACCCAGCCGATCGCGCAAAGCGTCAAATCCGGCTTGCGGATCGTCAAACAACTTCCGCACGTCCCGCGTAATGCCTTCGTAATTTAGTTCTGGGCGATCGAGCGAATTGAGGTAATCCCGAACTTTTCCGAGAATCCCGTCAATTACGGACTGAATGCGCTCCTGTATTTTCTGAATTTGCTGTTGGAATTGGTCGCGCACCGACACAATTTGATCGACAATCCGATTGGCTTCTGCTTCAGAAATATCCGGGCGCTGAGAAAGCAGAGAAACAACTGTAGCTCGATCGATGTGCGACAAGCGATCGCCCAAACTGTAAGCACCGACTTTCGGGTCGTGCAGCAGCAGTTGCAAGTCGCGCTTGATGGCTTCGGGATTTAATTCATCCTTGCCCGTATTGCGCAAATAATCCTCTAAAACACCCTGAAAATCTTGCACTTGAGTTTGCACCCGCTTGGCCAAACGGCGCGGCGCTTTCACGATCGAGCCGAGAGTATCCTGCACTTGGTCGATAATTTGGTTGACTTGTTCCTCCGTCAAATCTTCTCTCTGAGAAAGCAGTTTTACCAAAGTATCGCGATCGACCTGAGATAGCCTTCCGCGCAGCGCTAAAGCTCCTTCCTTGGGATTTTCCATCAATTTGGTCAAATCCCGCTTAATCCCTTCTGGATTGAGTTCTGACTTGCCAGTATTGCGGAGGTAATCTGCAAGGGCAGTGGTGCTTTGATCGTACTGATCCTTAGCTTTTTCTGCCAATTTTTGCGGCGCGGCGAGCGCGCTTTGCCAAGTTTCTTCGGCGCTGTCGAGAAGCTGATTTACTTGGTCTTCGCTGAGGTCTTGCCGCTGAGATAGCAATTTTACCAAACTTTCGCGATCGAACTTAGAAGCTCTTGCTCTGAGCGCCCACATTCCCGCTTCCGGGTTGTCCAGCAGCGTTTTCAAATCGCGCTTGATGCCTTCGGGATTGAGTTCTTCTTTGCCCGTAGACTTCAAGTATTCTTGCACTCTTTGCCACTGGTTGTCTAGTCGGACTTGCGCTGCTTCTTGCAGACCTTTAGCATCTGCTAAAACTACATCTCGCGTCCTTTCCAACTCTTTAACAATCTGTTCTACTTCCTGGAAGCCGAAGCCTTCGCGGCCTCTGAGGATTTGCACGAAACTGTCGCGGGTGTAAGGAGAAAGCCGATCGCGCAACTGTTCGTAAGTAGCGTCGGAATCCTCTAAGATTTTTTTGAAATCGCTCCCGATACCTGCTGCTGTCAGTTCCTCTTTCGGTGTCAGCTTCAGATAAGTTTCCACCCGCCACTGCAAGTCGCGAGCTTTTTCTTGCTCCTCCGCAAAGATAACGGTTTGCAACACTCGCTGTCTAATTCCTTCTAACTCCTGGGAAATTTCTTTAATTTTGTCTTGGGTAAAAACGCCTCGACTGGCCAGGATTTCCGTAAAATTCGACTGTTTGAGTTTTTCTAATTCGCGGCGGACTGTTCCGGGATCTGCGGTAGGATCGTAGAGCACGTCCCGAAATTCGCGCTCGATCGCTTGCGGGTTCATCTGCCACGAATAAGTGTTGAGCAAGTAGTTTTCTACATCGGCACGAATTGGACTGTAAGTTTCGGGTTCGCCTTTGACTTGAGCGGTAACTTTATCAGCTTGCTGGGTAACTTTGTCTTTAGCTACTTTAAGCTGACCCATTACTTTTTCAACATCTAAGTCGGAAATATCCGTGCGGCCCAAAACTATCCCCATTAAAGCATTGACAGCCATTGTCGTTGCTTGGGACATCATGGTCGGGCTTTGTCCGGAATTTTGACCGCCCAGATTGCTGAGGGCTTGTTCTACCCTACTTGCCAATTTATCTGAGACCAAATCTCCTGATTTGGCTGATTTGAGATAATCTACCAATTGGGCGATGCCGTCTGATTTCTGGCCTTGTGTTCCTACTTGTTTCCAAGCATCTTGGAGTTGGTCTACAATCCGGTTTACGTCGCGTTTTGACAAGTCCGATCGCGAACTTACTAAATCTACGAGAGTTTGCCGATCGAGATTCGGCAAATTTTCGCCAGCAATTGCTTTGAGTTGGGGATCGTTGAGCAATTTTTCAAACTCGCCACGCATCGCTTTGATGTCTAATTCCGGCGGTTTGAGGCTTTGGATGTAGTCTTCGACGTTTTCTCGCAAGCTTGTAGGGTCGATCGCGCTACCGAGTTCCTGGCCCATTGCTGCTGCTGCTGCTTTGGCTGTGGCCACTACTTGGTTGCTGGCTGCTTTCGCGCCGAGGGCCGCCGCTGCGGTGCCGAAAATGGCTTGAACGCCTGATGTCGCGGTGTTAACGACGGAACCGATCAGGGAACCGACGGTGGTAGAGCTCACCCAGACGAGGAGCGAGAAATAGGTGGCCCAGACGACTAAACCGACGATCGCACCTAAACCGGGACTGCTAATCAAGCTGAGCTTAACTGCCAGCAAACAAGCAAAGAATAGGGCGACGGTGACGGTGATTAGCGTCCAAGTGCCTACTTTGCGGCCGATGTGGCGGACTGGGGGGCTGACGCTATCGGAGTGGTGGTCGTCGTCGTGGGATTGTCCCATGTAGGAAAGGCCCGCGGCTACTGATAAATTTGTTAGCAAGAGTTGGAAAGCGCAGGCTAGAACGACTCCAGCGATTAGGGCGATAAAAAATTGTGGCCCGGAATAGAGAAGTGCTGCGTCCTCTACTGTGCTTGTTGTAGTAGTCTGCTCTACCGGCACTTGGGCCAGCCAGAACCCGATGTTATACATTTCTGGATTTATTGGCAAATTTTGATACATAGTATATTCCTCGTTAAAGGGTGGGTGCGCGCGATCGTTGGCGCGAGTTGACTAATTATATAGTTTTAGACTCATGCCCCCAATGGCAAGCATCGTCTTATTGACGAGCTAAAGCATCCCCCTACAGTTGGAAGTGTATAAATATGTCTGCGGCCTAATGTTATTTTAGAGATATTTGTGCTATGTGAATCTTGTTTGATTTGTGAACTAAACTTTTTTTAATGAACCGCAGAGGGCGCAGAGGGCGCAGAGGAACAGAAAAAAGAGAAAAAAATTGTTAGTCGTAGGGTGCGTCGCCATCAAAAATCCCTAAACAAAGATCGACAATCTCATGGCGACGCACCTGGGTAATTCCTGGTAGATGGTAAACAAATGCAACACTTGTTTGATCGCAATAATTTTGTAAACATGGTATTAGTTATTAGCCTTCCAAGGATGGGATGATGCAGCGAGAAACTCATGCCATTATTATTGGCGGCAGTCTAGCAGGACTGTTGGCTGCTAGGGTATTAGCAAAACACTTCGATCGGGTAAGTATTGTTGAACGAGATTTTTTCCCCGAAAAACCCGCACCTCGCCCCGGGATTCCTCAATCCCGTCACCTTCATATCCTTTTAAATAGGGGGAAAATCATCCTAGAAGAGTTTTTTCCCGGCTTGGAAAACGAACTGGTAGCTGCTGGTGCTCCTAGTTTAGATCCGAGGTCGATCGGGTGGTTTAGTCCGGCGGGTTGGGCACCGCTTTTTAGCCCGGATCTCAACGATTTAATTAGGGCTTGCTGAAAAAGTGTAGGTAATGGAAAAACGAGGCTACACAGCTTGAAAAATAGTAGGTTTATTCCTAAATTCCCAAATTTAGCCAGAAATGAATAAGGAAAGTGCAAGGGTTTTGAGCCTCTATAATCCTATAACTTGCACTTGTTTGAGCGAAAAAAGCTTTAACCCCTTATTTGGCAAGCTTTCTACTTTTATTCAGCAAGCCCTAATTATGTTTAGTCGGGATTTGCTCGATCGGCAAATTCGCCGCCGCTTGGCTGAAAATACGAACGTGCATTTCCTCGAAGGAGGGACTGTAACGGGGTTGCTGGCGAATTCCTCGCGCGCGGAGGTTGCTGGCGTGTCGGTGCGTTTTCGCGATCGCCACAATCCAGGTAACATCAATGAAGAGAATTTGAATGCAGATTTAGTCGTCGATGCTAGCGGTAAAGTTTCTCAAACACCTAAATGGTTGAAAAAACTCGGTTACGAACCTCCGCCAGAAACGGTTATTAATGCTTTTGTCGGCTATGCCACCCGCATCTATGAATGCAGCGGTAAATTCTCAGACACAGCGCCAGTATTTGTGTCAACAGCGCCGCCATTTCGCACTCGCGGCGGTGCAATTTTCCCGATCGAAGGCGATCGCTGGCTGGTGACTCTCGGCGGGGGCGATCGCGATTATCCCCCCGCAGACGAAGCAGGTTTTGTAGAATTTGCCCGCAGTCTGCCAACTCCGATCATTTATGATGCAATTAAAGACGCAGAGGCGATCGCACCAGTTTATAGTTATCGAGGTACTGAAAACCGTTTGCGCCACTACGAACGCCTCCGCCGCTATCCTGAAAACTTGCTAATTGTCGGTCATGCAGTTTGCGCTTTCAACCCAGTTTACGGCCAGGGAATGACGGTTGCTGCACTCGATGCTCAGATGCTAGATGAATGCCTGCTGCATCAGCGGCAGCGCTATCCAGAAGGCAATTTAACAGGCTTGGCGCGACAATTTCAACAAAAACTCGCAAAATTACACGCTATCCCTTGGACGTTTGCTATCAGTCAGGATTCGCGCTATCGTCTAAGTGAAGGTGCAAAACCAAACCTCGCTACGCGGCTGACAATTGATTACATGGATCTGGTGTTAAAAGTGCTTGTGGGGGATGCGAAGGTTTGTCAAGCATTTTTGGAAGTTCTGCACCTGATTGAGTCGCCGGCGGTACTTTTTCATCCGAGAATTGCGGTAAAGGCGATCGGGCAATTAGTCAGCAACGGGCAGAAAGTAGAAGGCACAAGGCAGAATTAATAGACCTCTTGCAAGCCCTAACTAGGACGGGCAAGATGCCCATCCCACAAAATTTTTTTTCTTGTGGAATGGGCCGGAGAGCCCGTTCCAGAATTTGATTAAAAGGATTTTTGCAAGAGGTCTATTTTTTTACCATCAAGGGAGATAAACGCAGATGAATATGATTTCATCTGCGTTATTTTAGGCTCAGACTATTCGGAAATCGCTAACACCAATTAGGGTGGCGGTGACTCCACTCAAAGAAGCAACTAATTCTCCACTTCCCTTTAACTTAATCAGCGCACTGTTATTGTCCTGACTAATTTCTAACTGGTCAAAACTCAGACCTCCCGACAATCCGATGAAATCCTGACCTTTGACAAAATCCGAGACAATATCAAATCCTTGATTAAATCCGATGACAAAAGTGTCATTTCCCAAACCGCCAATTAAACTGTCGTTGCCTAAACCTCCAAACAAAATATCATTACCTTCGCAACCGAGAAGCGTATCATTGCCTAAGTCTCCATAAATCGAATCGTTGCCCAAGCTGCCGTCAATTAAATCATTGCCTTGACCTGCATAAACTAGGTCATCTCCTGCACCGCCGCAGAAAGTATCATCTCCGAGTTGTCCGTAGAGAGTATCATTGCCTTCACCGCCGAGAATTACATCGTTTTCTTTACCGCCGAATAAATTATCGTTTCCTTTGCCACCGTCGATGAAATCATTGCCTTCATTACCAAAGATTAAGTCATTATCTTCTTTGCCGTTAATTGAATCATTGCCTTGATTCCCGAAGATAACATCTTCACCAAAACCACCAAGAATGATGTCGTTTCCTTTGCCGCCAAACAGAATATCGTCTCTCTGATTGCCGTCAATGAAGTCATTGCCTTCATTGCCGTTGAAGATATCATTAAATTCGCCACCAATCAGGTTGTCGTTGCCTTCTTTGGCATCGAAGATATTGGGGTTGTTGCTGCCAAAATAAGCGTCGTTGCTGGGAGTACCAATTAGCAGAACACCACCATTGATAATGTTATCAATTGGTTGGTTGGGTTGGTTGAGATTGGGATACTCAATTTTGTCGCAAATGCAATTGGTATCAGGCGCGGGCGTTGTTACAGGTGCGGGCGTTGGCGCTGGCGCATTCACCAAGATGATGTCATCAGCCGACAGGGTAGAAATGTTATTCAGTAAGATTTGCCCGCCACCGCTTAAGTTTAAGACTAAACCCGCAGGAGTCGTTTGTAGGGCAGCTAAGACTTGCGCCGCAGAGGTGAAACCCAGGGCAGCATCGAGTTGCAGCTTGTCTTGCCCTGTCGTGAAGTCAGAAATTATGTTTACCCCTAATGTGGAACCGGAGACGGGGACAAAACTGAAGATATCGCTACCGGTACCACCTGTCAGGGTATTGTTTTCGGTACCGCCTGTGATGGTGTCGTTGCCACTACCGCCTGTAATTACGTCATTCCCGGCATCGCCATCAATCAAGTTATTGCCGTTACCGCCTGTGATGGTGTCATTGCCATCGCCTCCACTGAGGGTGTCTGCACCGCTAGTGCCTGTGAAGTTATCGTTAAAGGGGCTACCAATAACGGTTACAGCTTGGGGGAAGGTGTCGAAGTTTTGGGTGACACCGACTGGGGAGGTGGAGTAGTTGATGACGTTGGTGGGTGTTGGAGTTGGTTCTGGCGCAGGCGTTGGAGTTGGTACAGGCGCAGGCGTTGGAGTGGTTACGGGTAGAGGCGTTGGAGTGGGTACAGGTGCAGGCGTTGGAGTGGGCGTTGCTGTTGCTGTGACTGATGCTGAAATCGCGAAATCAAAGGGATTTTCATCGCTATCATCATTGACAAATTGCAGCGTACCTGTTTTATTTCCGGCTGTCGCTGTATCTACTTGAACTTGCAGGTTAGCACTTGCGCCTGCTGCGACAGTTGTCGGTAAAGTTCCGACTAAGCTAAATCCAGTTGGTAAAGTCAGGTTGCTGAGGTTTAAAGCTGCTGTACCGAGATTTTTGACGGTAAAGGTTTTGTTGAGAGTGCCGCCAATTAATGCACTGCCAAAGTCGATCGCACTTGTCGTACCATCAGCAATATCCGTTGTGCCGTCTAATACTTGGATTTCTGGTGCAGCAGTTGCTGTGACTGATGCTGAAATCGCAAAATCAAAGGGATTTTCGTTACTGTCATCATTGACAAATTGCAGCGTACCTGATTTATTTCCGACAGTGGTTGTATCAACTTGAACTTGCAAACTAGCACTACCGTTGGCGGCGACAGTTGCAGGTAAATTTCCGACAATGCTAAATCCGGTTGGTAAAGTCAGGTTGCTGAGGTTTAAAACTGCTGTACCGAGATTTTTGACGGTAAAGGTTTTGTTGAGAGTCGCGCCAATTAATGCACTGCCAAAGTCGATCGCACTTGTTGTACCATCAGCAATATCCGTTGTGCCGTCTAATACTTGGATTTCTGGAG
>NZ_JAUBWA010000056.1:8514-44910 GCF_036702825.1 Microcoleus sp. A003_D6
GTTTTGTTGAGAGTGCCGCCAATTAATGCACTGCCAAAGTCGATCGCACTTGTCGTACCATCAGCAATATCCGTTGTACCGTCTAATACTTGGATTTCTGGTAATGCTGTTGTTGTGACTGATGCTGAAATCGGGAAATCAAAGGGATTTTCATCGCTGTCATTATTGACAAATTGCAGCGTACCTGTTTTATTTCCGGCTACTGTCGTATCTACTTGAAGAAGCAAATTAGCACTACCGCCGGCGGCTACTGTTGCAGGTAAGGTTCCAACTAAGCTAAATCCGGTTGGTAAGGTAAGGTTGCTGAGGTTTAAAACTGCTGTACCGAGATTGTTGACGGTAAAGGTTTTGTTGAGAGTCGCGCCAATAATTGCACTGCCAAAGTCGATCGCACTTGTCGTACCATCGGCAATATCAGTTATGCCATCTAATACTTGAATTTCTGGTAAAGGCGTTACATCGTTATCAGTAATTGCAACGTTACCTGTTGTCGTAGTTCCGAGTGTGATACCGCTAGAAGAAGTGGAAATTGTGAAAGTTCCTGTTTCACTTCCTTCTACCAGTGCATCATCATTAACATTGACGGTAAATGAACCTGTGGTTTGACCGTTAGGAATGGTAATGCTAGTCGGAATTGTTCCTATAAAATCAGCAGCAATGGCAGTTCCAGACAGAGCCACATTTACAGTTTTATCTCCAACAACTGCTTGAGATGCTGTGGCGGTGACAGTGATAACTGGACTTCCGGTTTCTGTGCTTGTGACTGGAGAAACTGAGAGGTTGACTGTGGGGAAGTCGTTATCAGTAATTGCAACGTCACCAGTTGTCGTAGTTCCGAGTGTGATACCGCTAGAAGGAGTCGAGATTGTGAAAGTACCTGTTTCACTTCCTTCTATCAGTGCATCATCATTAACATTGACGGTAAATGAACCTGTAGTTTGACCAGCAGGAATGGTAATGCTAGCAGGAATTGTTGTAAAGTCAGCAGGAATGGCAGTTCCAGACAGAGCCACATTTACTGTTTGATCTCCGACAACTGCTTGAGATGCAGTTGCAGTCACAGTTATTACTGGACTTCCGGTTTCTGTACTTGTGACTGGAGAAACTGAGAGATTAACTGTGGGGAAGTCGTTATCAGTAATTGTCAGTGTCGCAGTAGTATTAGCCGCAACTGGATCGAGAAAGTAGTTAAAGCCAGTATCAGCAGTGAGATTGACTTTGACTGTTTCCCCTGGGTTGATAATAGCATCATCAAAGGGGACAACATTGAGGACAGCGGTACTTGCACCAGCGGCAATGGTGAAAGTATTAGCAGTAACATTCGTGATATTCGTACTCGTACTCGCAAATGAGTAGTGCCCAGGAGTAGCAGCGGTACTGCCGGTGGTGTCGAAGTTGACGACTATGCCACCAGCGGGGGCGGGAGTATCGAGGGTGATATTAAATGTGCCATTGGTGAGGCCGGTTTCGGTGGGATTAGTAACTGCGGCGATGCTGACTTTAGCGGTGTTGTTCAGGAAGATGGAGGTGGTGTTGCTACCTTGGTTCGCCACAGCTAAGTCAGGTTTGCCGTCACCGTTGAAGTCGTCGATGCTGACTGATATGGGGTTAGTTCCAGTGGTGAAGTCAATTTTGGTGGCGAAGGTGGGGGTGGTGGCCCCTGTGGGGGTAGTGTTCAGGAAGATGGAGGTGCTGGCGCTACCAAAGTTCGCCACAGCTAAGTCTGGTTTGCCGTCACGGTTGAAGTCGCCGATGCTGACTGAAGCGGGGCCATTCCCAGTGGTGAAGTCAAATTTGGTGGCAAAGGTGGGGGTGGTGGCAAGAGTGGTGGTGGTGTTCAGGAAGATGGAGGTGCTGGCGCTGCCAAAGTTCGCCACAGCTAAGTCAGGTTTGCCGTCACCGTTGAAGTCGCCGATGCTGACTGATCTGGCGGTAGTCCCACCGATTAAGTCAACTTTGGTGGCGAAGGTGGGGGTGGTGGCAAGAGTGGTGGTGGTGTTCAGCAGGATGGAGGTGGTGTTGTTATTTTGGTTCGCCGTTGCGAAGTCAGGTTTGCCGTCGCCGTTGAAGTCGCCGATGCTGAGTATTGTGGGTCTAGGCCCAGTGGTGAAGTCAACTTTGGTGGCGAAGGTGGGGGTGGTGGCAAGAGTGGTGGTGGTGTTCAGGAAGATGGAGGTGGTGTTGTTCAAGCTCGCCACAGCTAAGTCAGGTTTGCCGTCGCCGTTGAAGTCGCCGATGCCGACAGAATTGGGTTGAATCAGAGTGGGGAAGTCAACTTTGGTGGCGAAGGTGGGGGTGGTGGCTCCTGTGGTGGTGGTGTTCAGCAGGATGGAGGTGTTGGTGCTGCCATAGTTCGCCGTTGCTAAGTCAGGTTTGTCGTCACCGTTGATGTCGCCGATGCTGACAGAAACGGGGGTAGTTCCAGTGGTGAAGTCAACTTTGGTGGCGAAGGTGGGGGTGGTGGCAAGAGTGGTGGTGGTATTCAGCAAGATGGAGGTGCTGGCGCTACCTCGGTTCGCCGTTGCTAAGTCAGGTTTGCCGTCACCGTTGATGTCGTCGATGCTGACTAAAGTGGGTAAATTCGCAGTGGCGAAGTCAACTTTGGGGGCGAAACCCAGGATACCACTGTAGGTTTTGAGGGCACTTTCGGTGAAGGGGAGTTTGGGTGGTGTGGGGGATGGGGGGATGAGTTGTTGAATTTCCCAGTTGCCTCCGTTGGCCCAGTTGCCTGTCGGGTGGGCGTTGGCGGCGATTTTTGCTCCTGTGAGTTGGTGGAGGCGATGGAGGAATTGGTTAGCTTCTCGTGGGGTGGGGGCGGGTTTATTTAATTTGTCGAGGATTGTTAAATATTTTGGCGAACCCGCCCCTACAGTCGCGGCGACGCTGCACCCATACAGTAGGATGGATGCGTCTGCTGTGAGGCTGGCTCGCCACTGCTGTATCTGCTGAGTATATTGGGGGAGTGTTTCAATATTTAATGCTGTATTCCCTAACTGGAGATGGCCGGGAGCACCGTGTGAAATAATGTGAATAGCTGAGTATTGCTTACCTTTGAGGGTTTCGGCGATTTGTGCTACGGCGTTGCGATTTGGATCGAGGATGCTGACTTCGATGCCTTGGTGGATGCCATCGATCAGGGTTTGGCTGTCTGGGACATCGGAGGTGATGAAGGCGATCGCACTTGTTATATGAGACATAGATGTTGCACCCGGAATATTTGCAATAATTTTAGCAGATAGAATATTGTTTGTAAGCGATCGCGATCGCCAATTGTCTGTAAAATATATGACTTCTGATTCACTTAATGACCTATCAGTTTTGAATACAGTCAGCGAACACGATATTTTTGGCGATCGCGATTTTCCAACTTGGCTAACTCAACAACAAATCAGCCTTGCTTGCACTACCTATCAAACCAGCCGGTTAATGTTAATCGGTGCTGCGCCAGAAACTAATAGAATTTCAGCATTTTGGCGCATATTCGATCGCGCAATGGGGCTTTACTGCACAGGCGATCGCATTTACCTCAGTTCCAAATATCAACTCTGGCAATTAGACAATGTGCTAGCTGCGGGAGGACAACATCAAGGTTACGATCGCTTATACATACCGCGCATCGCCTACACTACAGGCGATATCGACATCCATGATGTAGCTGTAGATAGCAGCGGACAAGTAATTTTTATCAGCACATTACTCAATTGTCTAGCCACATTGAGCGCTCGCCACAGTTGTAAACCTTTATGGAAACCACCCTTTATCTCACAATATATAAATGAAGACCGCTGTCACCTCAACGGTTTAGCAATGGTGGAGGGGAAAGCTAAATATGTGACAGCATCGAGTCAGTCGGATGTTGTGGATGGGTGGCGCGATCGCAGGCAAAACGGTGGCATAGTGATAGATATAGAATCAAATGAAATTGTCGTATCAGGATTATCAATGCCGCACTCACCCCGCTGGTATCAAGACAAATTGTGGGTGCTGAATTCTGGTAGGGGAGAATTAGGATATGTGGATTTAGATACAGGGAAATTTAATGCGATCGCATTTTGTCCCGGCTATTTACGAGGCCTAGCCTTTTGGCAAAACTGGGCAATAGTTGGACTCTCCAAACCCAGAGGTGGCGACAACACTTTTAGCGGCTTAGAATTAGATGAATTGTTAACAAAAAAAGATGCCGAACCGCGCTGCGGTATCATGGTAATAGATATTAACACTGGAGCCATAGTTCACTGGGTGCGATTTGAAGGAGTAGTTACAGAACTCTATGATGTGCAAATAATCCCAGAAGTCCAAAGACCGATGGCTTTAGGTTTTAAAACTGAAGAAATTGCCCAATTAATAACTTTGGAAGTTTAACATATAAGAGCCTAAAGAGAAGGTAGATCGTCCTTATTTTCGATCGAACCGATAATAATTTGATCGTCCTGCAATTCTCAATTACCAATCAAACAATCTAATTGTGCTTGCATTTGGGCGGTAACTAAATCGAAACAAGCATCAACATAATCGCGATCGCCCGCCGCTTCCTTACCGTACCTCTCAAATACAATCGGTTCGCACACGCGAGTCCGAATTTGCACGGGTAAAGGCAGATGTGGCAAAGGCCCAATACCCAATCCCCAAGGCAATCCCAAATATACCGGAAATACCACCGGATCGATGCCCAACAACCACGGCATTCCCCATTCGTGCAATTGCTTTGCTTGTTCGTAAAAATCCGCCAAAACTATCAGAGTATCGTGGGCACCGTGGGATATAATTGGTACAATTGGCACTGCTTCTCGCAATGCTAATTTAATAAATCCCTTGCGTCCGGCAAAGTAAATTTTATCGCGCAAGTGGTGGGGGCGAAAAACATCTTCTGCGCCGCCCGGATAGACGAGAACCGGGGCATTTTTTCGCAAAGCTGCGATCGCCATTTTCGGATGCGCCTTCAAGGCGCCGCACTGAACCGCCATGCTAGCAATCTCTGGCGAAACCTTCCAAACCGTGGGGTGCATCAATCCGTAGGCTAAGCGTTCCGTACCGTACCTGCGGAACCATTCGTATAGGAACATAAACATATCTGGAGCGGCTATTCCCCCGTTGTGAGAACCGACAACGAGCATTTTTCCGCTCGCGGGGACGTGGTGCCAGCCGTCGCTTTGTACGCGAAAATAGTAGCGGTACAGCCATTCCCAGACTGGCAGCAAAAATTGAATGAAGTCGGGATTGCGATCGTCCAAAGATAAACCGTCAAAGGGATAGTTAGAGGATTTTTTGTGAGTAGTTTTTGTCACTTTAAAAATATTGGAAATTGGGCATTGGAAGTAGGATCGTGTAGCTGAAGTATTGGGAATTGGGAATTAGAAATTTGTAGTAGCGCGCAGTCGAAGTATGGAGGATTGGTGCGAGCTTCTAGCTCGCGAGTTAGAAGCTCGCACTCAACAATCACTCGTATTAAACAATAAATATAAGCGATCGCTCTGACTCGATTTAACCAATCACCCACCACAAATAACCCACCACAAATAACCAACCACAAATAACCAACAACTAATCACAATTGAGTACAAAAGTCAAGACCGTTTCATCAATTCCTTTTAGTTTCAGCGGCTTGTATTTAACAATTCGACCTTCCTCAACATAATCTGCAACCGCCGCCGAAATCAGCACTGTGTTTGGTTCCGCCACTTCTTGCAAGCGGGCGGCAATATTCACGCTCGGCCCGATCGCAGTATAATCCGATCGGTCGGGGCCGCCAAACATCCCCACCACCGCAGTACCCTGGTGAATTCCGCAGCGAAACCGCACCGGATTCACCCCATTTTGCCCCACAATTCCCTGCTCCAACCAGCCCTTGTTAAGCTCATTCAGAGATTGCAGCATAAGCCTTGCAGCAGCAACAGCGCGGCGTACTTGCTCGTTAGGCGTTAGTTCCTCCGGCGCGCCAAAGAAAGCCATTACCGCATCTCCGACAAACTTGTCCACCGTACCGCCGCTGTCAAAAATAGCCTTAGTCATTGCCGCCAAATATTCATTCAACAGCTCGGCTACCCGGCGCGATCGCAGCGTATTTGCCATTTCAGTAAAACCGACAATATCACTAAACAAAATAGTAATCAATCGCGGTTCCGGGCGCAAATCCAGGGCCAAATCTCCAGCAGCAGCCGCCTTCACCATCGACGGCGGCAAAAATCGGCGCAGCACCGACTCAGTTAAATAACTGTTCAACTGCTGGACTCGGCGCTCATTTTGTTTGAGGGCGATCAAATTCCGCACTTCCGCCAACAATTCGCGATCGTTAAAAGGTTTGGACAAATAAGCGTCAGCACCCCGTTCTACTCCTTCTATTCGAGTATCTTCGTCCGCTTTAGCAGTCAGCAAAATTGCCGGAGTTCCCTGCAATTCTTCATCCTCTCGAATCATCCGAATCAAATCCAAACCCGATACCAAAGGCATCATCAAATCCGTTACAATTAAATCCGGTCGGCGGTTTTTTGCCACGGCAAATCCTTCTTGTCCGTTGCGAGCGAGCAGAACTGCAAAGCCGGAATCTCGCAGAATTCCCGACACATAAAAGCGCAAATCGGGATTGTCGTCAACCACCAGAACCGTGCCCACTGCTGTTTCTGAACTTATCGGTTCGAGAGCATCAAAATTCTGATTTTCTGCCTCATTTTCCGAGAAATCAGACTCAACATCTGCCAGTTCCACTGAAGCTTTGGATGAGTGAAACTCCGCAGGTATTTCTAGTACCTGTTCTGGGGGCAAGTGAGTCGAACCGAAGTGCAGCCAAACGCTAAAAGTAGTACCTTCGCCGTAAACTGACTCGACGGAAATTTGACCGCCGTGGAGTTCGACTAATTCTTTGACAAGTGCCAAACCTAAACCGCTGCCTTCGTAGGAACGGCTGGCAGAACCTTCGGCTTGGTGAAAGCGCTCGAACAAATAGGGAATTTGTTCGGTGCGAATGCCGATGCCGGTGTCTTTTACTTGCAACAAGCAGTGAGCGCCGGCCGATGCAACTGTCAGGGTGATATTTCCCCCTTCTGGGGTGAATTTGACAGCATTTGATAGCAGGTTGTAAATAACTTTGTCAAATCTTTCAATATCCAAATAAAGTAAAGGACATTCTTGCAGTTGGGTAATTAAGTGCAGTCCTTTTTTCTCGCAGTAGGCGCGGAACGACTCTGCGGTGGAGTAACAGAAACCGACTAAATCGCAGGGGCGAAAACTCGGCTGCATCCGTCCGGCATCGAGACGCTGCAAGTCCAGCAGTTGATTTACCAAGCGCAGGAGGCGGCGGGAATTTCGCAAAGCGATTACGGCTTGTTCGTAGGGCAAGTCTTCTTTGCGGCCGCAAGCTGATTCTAGAGGGCCGATAGTTAGTGTTAGAGGGGTGCGGAATTCGTGGGAGATATTTTGGAAAAACTCGGTTTTGAGCCGATCGGCTTCTAGAAGCCGTTCTGCCTGCTGTCTGGTAGTCTGGTAGAGGCGCGACTGCTGCACCGCCAGAGCAGCTTGAGTTGCTACAATTTGAGCCAGGTCAATGTCTGAGAGGTTCCAGCGGCGGGTGCTGCCATTTTGGCGCAGGGAAATGCTGCCGATGATTTTGCCTTCTGAGAGCAAGGGAACGACTAACAGGGCGCGGGCGGGCGATCGAAGTTGCACTTCTGTAACATTTAACTCGGGGTGTTCGTTGAGGTCTTCGATCGCCACCGGCTCTTTTGATACCATTACTTGCAGCAACACCGGATTGCCCCGAATCGGTACCAAAGACTGCGGTAGGGAAGGATGGGCAAAAACCCAGCCGCGAGCGTTCCCAGCAGCAATAGCAGAAGCCACATCAGGGCTTGGAGGGTTCCCAACTACCTCTGGATGGTTAAAACCTTGTTCTACAGCCACGGTATCCCTAGCGGTGTCGTAGAGCCCCACGCACTGGACGTACTCATCATCTTCTGTCCACAGAGATAAGGCGCAGCCGTCAACTTGCAAAGCTTGGCCGAGCTGTTGAGTAATGGCTGCAAAAATATTTTGGGGGTCGAGGCTCGATCGAATTGCCGTAGTAATAGTATTGACTAATGCCTCGCGCTTTGCCAGGGCTCGCACCTTTTCGTAAGCCCGGGCTTGAGAAAGCGCCAAAGCAGCTTGGTCGGCTACCGTAATTACCAACTGTACCTCGTGGTCTTCCCACAGGCGCGGTCGATCGAACTGGTGCAGCGCCAAGACAGCCATCAGTTCCGTTTTGTAAAACAGCGGTACGATCAAGCTCGATCGAATATTCGCAGCTTGGTAAGCCTGCTGCCGCTGCGAATTGTTCCAGTTTAAAACTCGATCGTCAGTTTGGGCATCTTGAATCACCTCCACCTCCCGAGTTTCCCAAACCAAATCCCGCAGCAAATCCGGGGACAGTTCGGCTGCTGCATCATCTCCGGGTCTGGCTTCAGCATCGTCCTTCTGGTAAACGAACCACTCATCGGCCACCTGACCGTCTTGGAACGGCCGCAGCAGACAGCAACTCACCTCAAACATCTGCGCCACGCTTTCCACAATTCTTTGCAGCATTTGCTGGTAATTGGGAGCCGATCGGATAGTATTTGTAACGGCATAAAGGAGCGATTCTTGCGAGAGAGCCCTGCGCAGTTCATTGGTGCGGGCTTTCAGGATATTGTGAGTATCAACAGCTTGACTGACAAGAGTTTTGAGTTCTTCAGCATCCCAAGGCTTGGTAACGTATTTGAATACTTTGCCAGCGTTAATAGCTTCTACTAAATCTTCAACATCTGTATAGCCAGTTAAAATAATTCGGATCACGTCGGGGTATTGAGCCGCCGTCAGGCTGAGAAACTCCGTACCGCTCATTTTTGGCATTCGCTGGTCGGAGATAATCACGGCAACTTCTCCCTGTTTTGCCAAAATTTCGAGGGCGGCGGGGCCAGATTCAGCTCTGAGCACTTTGTAGTCTCGATGGAAGGTGCGGTAAAGCAAATCGAGGTTATCCGGTTCGTCATCGACGATCAGAATTTTTAACTTAGGATTTTCTTGGGAATTCATGCACCGTTCTCCTGTGCCCCGGGGCTGTTCGATTTAATAAGTCTGATGAAAGGAATAATTCGCCGATTTCTGTTGCTTAAATCACAATAATTCGTGAATTTGAAATTGTTGTGAGGCAAGCAGAAGCAAGAATCAACCTTGATTTTTGATTTGTGGGTTTTCAATTCGGAATTCTTCAAAAGCCACAGTTATCTGTCGTGCACCCCAATTTTATTATTTAATGATATTCACATAAACTCGTCTCGCGGGAAGTGCCCTTGACCCCTCACCTCTATGCCCAGAAGAGGAAACACGAATCCGGCACTTTTAACTGCCGTCTGGATATCTCATAATACATAGGAATAACCGTCCTGATTGTGAGTTGATTTGCCAAATTTATGCGATCTTCTGGCAGCTTTTGCCTGTTTTATTTGGTATGAGAAAACTGCCCCCAGCACGATACAATAGACAACCGCCATCTTCGGCTGTGTTTTTCTTTCTCAAGATGACAGCAACTTTAACAGTCCGGCAAGGATACCGCCCGATCGCCGTCGATAGGGCCCCTGAGTGATATTCGGCAGTGGATGACACACAACAGAGGCTTTGAGTGCGAGTGGCGCAATTGCTGTACAATTTGAGTGAGAATTGCACTTTTTCCCCCGATCTCGACATTTTTTGTGCCTCCTGCACGCCTTCGACAAGCCAATTACTGCGGCGAAACACCGCAAGCTTGACCCTCTATCTGTTAATCTTAGCTAGGGATGTACTTTGTGGAAACCTATCGGTCGATTTTAGATTTTAGATTTTAGATTTTAGATTTTAGATTTACTGCACAGATGAATCTGGGAGCAGGAACTAGGGTCTAAAATTTCGATCTCTCCACGACGAGTGTACGTGGTACCGTATCGGTTATTGGGCGGGGTCAATCAGCTCGATCGAGGTTTTGAAGGTCTCGATCGCCCGCAGCACAGTATCGCGGCACAGTATCGCGGCACAATATCGCTCCGTTATGGGGGGAAAATCCCCGCAGACTGTTTCCAGGCATCCAAATTGAAATTGGACACTTGGGAGAGTACCCCCGGGCGCAACAGGTAAGGCCGGTTCGATCGGGGACGGGCTTGCTGATTGCCCAGAACTGCTGAAAGCTGGGTTGCCGATCTCTCAGGTCGGCGATGAACCTCCGACGCGCGAGCGCGGCCGATTTTATTCTGGCCAGTCGTTGAGTTTTTCAATTACCGCTTGACGGATAAATTATATTCGATCGGTATTTCCGCAAGCAGAGAGCGGTAGGATTCCGGGAACCTGACGTTAAAACCTTTTTGATTGTTTTTAATACCTTTCCCCCTACCCAGAAATCTAGTATTAGGGGATGAGTTTTTATCGAGCTTAACTAGAGTATTAAATGCTTTAATTTTCCAATTTACATCAGATACTACTTAAAGTCAAGCACAAAAAAAGGTGATTTAATCTGGCTAATACATTATGTCTATAAGTTACGTTATAAGATCGGTATAACCTCAGTGAAGTTTCTAAGAGGGGCAGCTTAGAAACCAGTGTAAAAAAATTAATATAGTGACCTGGAATTGTGAATCCTTCCTTTTTTTCCTCACCCTCTCACGAACAACAAACTCCCGGAATTTCTGGCTTTTCGATCCGGGCGGCTGCGTCCAACGACTTGACGCAGCTAGCCGATATTTTGGCCGTGAGCTTTCACTCCCGCCAGGGGTTTGTAGAATGGGTGTATCCGGTGTTGCGTTTGGGAATTTACGAAGATTTAAAAAATCGACTGCGTTCTAAGGCAGAACATTACATTTGTCTGGTTGCTGAGCTAGTCTCGCGCGATCCGGGAACGCAAAATTATCGATCGCACCGAGCTCAGTGCATAACAGGAACAATAGAAATGGCTCTGCGTTCTCGCTTCCCTTGGCAAATCCCGAGTTCTGACTATCCTTATTTGTCGAATTTAGCCGTTCACCCGGAGTACCGGCGACAGGGAGTTGCTCAACAATTGCTCGGCAACTGCGAGGAGACAGCCCGAGAATGGGGATTTTCTGAGATTTACCTCCACGTTCTGGAAAATAATCACGCGGCGCGACAGTTGTACTATCAGGCCGGCTATCGCTTGCAACAAGTGGATTGGAATTGGACTTGTTGGCTGTTCGGCCAGCCGCGCCGGCTGTTTTTACGCAAGCAGATTTCGCTCTCCTAAGCTAATTATTGGAATTGATAATTGGAAATTGGGAATGGGAAATTGGTGATGAGTTTTAATTTCCTATGATGCGCGATCGCACAACCCTAATAAAATTGGCTTGTAGTGAAAACTGGAGCTACCAACCGCTGTGTAAGCTGTGTTGCATCTAGATTGCCTATGGTATTAGAGAGGGAGAGGGGGAGAAGGGGATCGGGGGAGAGGATTTGACGATTGTTCGATCGGGACTCGAAATATACAATTTAAATGCACAACAGCGTACCTTCGGACACCTGAAAACCGCGATCGAAAGTTATCAACCTTCAACATCTTTTTACGCCTCCTCTATCATATTAATGCCTTCAGGTGCAGCGACTTGTTAAGCTGCTGACAAACTTCACAGTTTTTTTACACCAACAAACCCGAGTTGTGATAACGTCATATTTGTGTAAAAATAGGTTGCAACGAAAAGCAACCGTTGGAGGAAAGGGGGAAAGTTCGGCGTAAATCCGGCACTGTCCCGCAACTGTGATGAGATTATAGAGTCTCTCAGTCAGAAGGCCCGCCGATCGCAAACCTGTTCTTTTTCGTCTACGAGGCATAGATGATGGTTAATTCAACATTCTCAAAATTGATGTATCATGGCGATCGCTCTATAGACTTAGAACGATATTGTTGGAATTCACTCATTCCTGATAGATTTTGAGTCAGGTAATAGTTTATTCCTGACTGTGAAGACGAGGCGAAACTCCACCGCTCGCTAGTTCTTTCCCTGTAGTTAGTCGCTACTCTTTCCAAATCATAATACTTGGTACTGGTTTGAACTTAGCCTCCGTATATTTTTGCTGTAAATCTTCACTAATTTAATCGTTTAAGTAAGTTGAGTTATGACGATTCTAAATGAGACATTGGGCTATCCTCCGATTGGTAAAAACCGGGAAGTCAAAAAAGCCCTAAAAGCATCTTCGAGTGGGAAATTAAAAACAAATTCTTTATTGCAGACTATTCCCGCGCTGCAAAACATAGTGAAAGCTGCTAAAATTCTGCGCGAGGAAGCGAATGCGAGTTGAAGATAACAAGCGGCAAGGTAGCTTTGACTATTGGCAAAATCTGTTCGTTCACCAAAATATGCTGACCATTCGATACACCGCTTGGAATGAATTTTTAACCCTCGGTCTAGGAACGGTGGTTTCTGATGTCGATATGCCCGTCAACACACCTGTGAATTGGCAGGCTGATACGGTTCCGCATCACTTGCAATTCATCACAGAATTATCGGTAAAAGATTATCTGAAACGACTGGAATTAGAGCCATCCACCATCTCCAATTTACTTCAAATCATTGCAACTTACAATCCCACCCAAGAAATTATCATTCTGCTAACACGTAAGGGTAAAATTGAAATCGATTTGCTGCAACGTTTAGCAATCCCCCGGTGGCTTGTTATCAGCAAGTACGTCAACGCTGGGATGAATTTCAGCTTTGCAAGACAACCCAAAGGAGGAGCCAATGAGTGAATCACTCATTGGCTCAGGTTTGTAACGTACGGGCTAAATTTTAACAGCAATCTACCCAATTACCACAGCTAAACAATGGCAAGAATCGCCACCTGATTCTAATGCTAATCTTATCGAAGCAGAATAGACATCCTCAATGAGAAACATGATAAAAAAGTCAGATTTTGTTCTAACTCCTTACATGAAGAGCAACAATTTAAAAGCTAGTTGGCAAATACTCAATACAGTCATTCCCTATACACTTTTATGGTTTTTAGCATTTAAGGCAGCAGCCATTTCTGTATTCCTCCTTCCACCGATAATGGTGTTAATGACCCTCTTTTCAGGACGTTGTTTCTCTTTGATGCACGATTGCGGACACTATTCTCTTTTTAGTTCCAAAAAAGTCAATCGAGTCGTGGGTTTTCTGCTAGGTATTATCAATGCGATTCCTCAGTACCCCTGGTCGAGGGGACACGCTTATCACCACAAAAATAATGGTAATTGGGATATGTACCGAGGCCCTTCGGCGCTGATATCCACCGAACAATTTGCGAGACTTAGTACATTTCGTCAAAAAATGTATCAGTTCCTCAGACACCCATTTATGCTGTTTCCCGGTGGTTTTTTCTACCTAATCATCAAGCCAAGACTCGCGCTGGTATTGGGGATTGCTGGTTTTATCGGACATATGTTTGCTTGTCTCAAGCAAGATTTTGGCATGGGTTTATCTGCAATCATTGCTTCTTATAAATCCAAACATTGGTATACGACGGCTGAGTTTTGGGATTTATTATTCAACAATATTTGCGTTATTAGTAGCTGGGTTTATCTGGGCAACTTACTTGGGTTTGGCTTTTTCTGGAGTGTTTACTCAATTGTCATGACCTGTTCGGCGGCGATCTTTATCTGTATTTTCTTCGTCCAGCACAATTTCGATGGTTCTTACGCTCATAAAACAGAGGGTTGGGACTATCTTCTTGGCGCAATAGAAGGCAGTAGTTACCTAAAATTACCAACTATTCTCAATTGGTTTTCGGCTGATATTGGTTGCCACAATATTCATCATCTCTCTGAGCGAATACCTAACTACAATCTTCAGGCGTGTCATCAGGCCAATATTCACCTCTTGGCTAATTCAAAAACCCTGAGAATTCGCGATATTCCTGACTGTTTCAAGTTCATTCTTTGGGATTCTGCTTCAGATAGTCTGCAATCGATTGAATCATTTCAAGAATCAACTCAATTCAGTCATCTAGCTAATTAAAATCGGTGGGAAAGAGGGCGTTGCAGAAGATGGGTATGATTTCTCTAAAATTAGAGCCTTCGGCCTTCGAGCGATCGTTTCATATCTGCATTCAGCAACGCCGTTTTGTTGATAGTAATAGTAATTTTTAAAATACTGAGAATCTGCTATTTGAGATTGTGGTATCAGATTTATTGCATTTAATAGACCTCTTGCAAAAATCCTTTCATCAATTGATGGAACGGGCAAGATGCCCGTTCCACAAGAGTTATTTTTTCTTGTGGAACGGGCATCTTGCCCGTTCTAATTATTTTTGCAAGAGGTCTAATTTTAAAATATTAACTAAATTATTAACTAACTTATCTGAAAACCCACTTTTTCTGAGATGGCTTTCCCATGTTTCATCTTTTTCACCGTAGTGTTTTTTATCGAAGTACATCAGTTCTGTCCCTAAACTAAGCTAATCCGCATTTAAATTGCATAGTCAAATAAAATTTTCCTCTTGTGGGGTGGGCATCCTGCCCGCCCTCAACATACAAATTAAATGCACAACAGCTTACTGGCAATAAAATGAGGTAATAATCTTAACAACTGATATCTACTAATTTTAGAAAAGACTGAAGTTATACTGCTGCCAGTAACCCAACCCAAAATAATTTGTTTTTCATGAGTGTTGTTTAGCAAATACTCCTCAAGTTCTTTTCGATCGTTTTTATGACACTCTTTGTTTTCGCGAGCAAGATAAGTTTCATCAAAATCTGTAAAAACAACGTATTTTGGTTGGGTTATTGGAGGTAATAGCTTTGTCTTCTGTTCAAAATATTTCATATCAAGCCTCGACAATCTTATTTGTGCTTCAATTAGGAGTTAGCTATGAATTCTTTAGTGTCAAAAAATCTGGATTTACATCAGAGATATGCCACCATTGATACACAAATACTGTCCCGTAACAAATTGGGACTCTTGACTAGCGAAGTAAAGCACTGCTTCGGCAATATCCTGTGGGGTTCCAAAACGCTGCATGGGAACTCTTGCTTGGTAAGCCTCCTTTTTCTCCTGAGTGGTAGTTTCGTGCCGTTCTACGGGAATCCACCCGGGAGCGATCGCATTTACTGTGATGCCAAAGGGCGCAAGTTCGGTGGCCATGCTGCGGGTGAACCCGATTTGCCCGCCTTTAGCGGTAACATAAGCGCTGAAGTTGTTGACTGTTCTAAAAAAAACATCACTACTGATATTGATAATTCGTCCCCATTGTTTTTCCTTCATCGCGGGTAAGCAAGCACGGGTGAGCAAGAAAGGACTCTTGATAAAAAAGTCGATCATTGTCTGGAAATCTTGCCAAGTGTACTCTTCAAAGGGTATCTGGGGCTGATTCCCTGTTGCATTCAACACTAAAATATCTACAGATCCTAACTGTGTAGCGATCGCTTCGTAAATCGCTGTCACATCTTCTTCATTGGTTACATCACCCTTGACGAGGACAGCCTTACAGCCAAGGTCTTGCAACTCTGCCAGCGCACTTTCTGCACGCGATACATTGTTGTTGTAGTTGAGGGCGACCTTAGCACCCGCTAAACCTAGCCTCAACGCGATCGCTTTCCCCAACCCAGCACTGCTTCCTGTGACTAAGGCAACGTGTCCATCTAAAGAAAATGACATTTAATTGAGTATCCTCTTATAAAAATTAGAAATCAGGTGACTGAGAACAGGAATCAAAACTCTTGTAACACTTGGCGCAAATAATTCAAACTCTCTTTAGTCCCCTGCTGAACATCTGCTGGTTCTTCGTACTCAACTGCCCAGTATCCTCGATAACCGGCATTCAATAGTTCTTTGATAATAGGCTCCCAAACGATTTCTCCCTTTCCAAAAGCACAGAAATTGGGTTTGCCATTAGCCCATGTGACATCTTTCCAATGACTGTAGTTTACCCAAGGAAGGATGTAGCGTAGTGCCATAAGGGGATCTGTCCCCTGGTTCAAAAAGTTAGCAGGATCGTAGTTGACTCCAACCACAGGACTCTTGATGCCTTCCATAATCTTGGCAACTCGTTGCCCTGTTGCTGTTGGGCCACCGTGATTTTCAATGGTTATTTTAATACCGTGTTTTTCGGCGTAATCACCAATTTTGTTAAAAGCATAGTGAAGCCGAGTAAAAACCTCTGGCGGAACGTTATCGTTTCTATGACTACCAGATAATAAGCGGACAAATTTTGCCCTTAGTTGTTTAGCTATGTCAATAAAACGCTGTACTCTTTGAATCTCTTTTTCGAGAGCAATTTGGTCGGGGATAGTAAAATCATTTCGTGCGGCTATACAGATGATATCTACTCCGGCTTCTTCTGCCCAAGTGGCAATCTTGGCGACTGATTCGTCGTTACCACTATCTAAAAGGTGTTTGGGTGCTTGTGGATGAGCATTGACTTCTACTGAGCGAATACCTTGGTTAGCTACCCAGTGAAAATATTCCGGTATTTCTACTTCTCTCCAGCCCCAAGCTGCACAGGCAATGTTTGATGAGTTGATGTTATTCGGCATATTTAAACCTCCTGATACGACTGTTTGAAAAGTTAGAAATTCCAGATTGGATTATATCATTATTTGCGCGATAATTTTTTCAATTTACACATTACACATATAGATAGAACAATTTAATATTATGGCAGACTTGCTCCAGTTGCTCAACAGTTAATCCTTGATAAATAGGTAAACTCAGCGTTTGCTGTGACTGCATCTCTGCAACGGGAAAACTACCTTCTGTATAGCCTAATTCTCTGCCTGCTGTAGACAAATGAATTGGTACTGGATAATGGATTGCCGTGCCTATACCGCGCTCTCTCAAAAATTGGCATAATTCATCGCGCCGTTCTGCTAGAATGACGAAGGTGTGGTATACGCATTTTTCCCACTCACGTTCTGGCGGAATTTGAATTTGGGAAATTCCATCAAGTTGAGTTTGGTAATAGCGAGCATTTTCTCGACGTTGCTGTGTCCATTCGTGGAGGTAGCGCAATTTGACTAGAAGAATTGCTGCTTGTAAAGTATCTAAACGGGAATTGTGAGACCATAAAACACAGTCATCGCGACTGCGCAAGCCAGTATTACGCATAATTTTCAGCTTGTCGTACAGTTCTGGATTATCTGTAACTAACACTCCCCCATCTCCACAAGCATTTAAGTTTTTGAGTGGATGTAAGCTAAAACAGCCCACAGTTCCAAAAGAACCCACTGGCTGACCTTGATACTCAGCCAGTACAGCTTGAGCCGCATCCTCCACTACGGCAATTCCTTTCTCTTTAGCAATGGCTAAAATCGGTTCCATGTTGCAAGGTCGCCCTGTAAGATGGACTGGAATTATTGCTTTTGTCTTAGAGGTAATAGCGTCTGCGATCTGACTTGGATCTATGTTGTAATCAGCGCCCACATCCACAAATATAGGTCGTCCACCAAGTACGCGAATACAAGTAGTCGAAGCCACAAAGGAATTAGGAACAGTGATGACTTCATCACCAGAACGAACCCCAATCGCTTTTAGTGCCAAAATTAAAGCATCTGTCCCAGAATTTACGCCAATGGCATAACGAACACCGCACAATTGAGCAAACTGACGCTCAAACTCAGCAACTTGCTCGCCTAAAATGAAATCCCCGCCATCAATAACTTCGCCAATTGCTATCAGTAACTCAGACTTCATAAAAGCGTGTTGACTTTTGAGATTAACGAAGGGAATTTGATTAATCTCTAATTGTTTTTGCACTTTATTTAATATCCCAAAATGTTAATAATCACTTCACGAGAATGACCAGACTGGCGATGTTCCCAAATATAGATGTCTTGCAAGCGACCCACCAGCAAAAGACCTTCACCAACGGGAATTTGTTCGGAAGTGTGGGTGAGGGCGGCTCGAATATGGGCAGGCATATCATCTAAACCTTCTCCTGCTAAGAGATATTGACCTGTTTCTGGAACTAAATTGGCAAAAAATGCTTCTACATCCGATCGCGCATCATTCTCCTGAATCAGTAAACTGGCTGAAGTATGACGCAGGAAAAGAGTACAAAGCCCTGCTTGAATTCCCGATTCTGTGACGATCGCTTGCACTTGGGGTGTAATCTGACATAGCGACTTACCAGTGGTTTGTACCTGAATCGCTTGTTGATAAAGTCTTATGGATGAGTTTGTCATGTTAATTCCTTAACCTAGATGCTCAAACCACGATTTTGTCTCTTGCTGAATCGATCCCGGTGTCCAGACTGGAGCATCTCGCCAGAGTTCAATATTGGCTAACATCTCAGCTACTCCTTGACTCAAGGTTACTTGAGGTTGCCATCCTAAAAGAGTGGTAGCCTTGGTAATGTCTGCCCAAGTACAATCAGGTTCTCCTGGACGTTTGGGGATATGGACGATCGCACCTTCTAATAATTGAACGAGTCTCAAAACGCTTTCAGATTTACCGGAACCAATGTTGATAATTTCGCCTATAATATCAGATTGAGCAGCTTTGACAAAGGCTTCTACTACATCGCTGACAAAGGTAAAGTCTCTAGTTTGAGTCCCATCGCCCACTACAGTGAAAGGTGTTCCGGCTAGTTTCTGAGCCAAAAAAACCCCAAATACCGCACCATATGCCCCTGTCGTGCGCGATCGCGGCCCATAAACGTTAAATAGTCGTAATGAAAGGGCTGGAAGTTTATAAACTTGCGCCCAATGCATGACGAGTTGTTCCCCCATATATTTAGTCAATCCGTAGGGGTGTTTGGGATGGCAGGGATATGTTTCTGGTGTTGGATATTGGTCAGGAATGCCGTAGCAGGTTGAGGAAGCTGTGTAAATAAACCTCTCGATTTGAGCAGTACGGCAGGCTTCTAAAAGAGCGAAGGTACTATGTAAATTAGAATGATAGTAGTCTCCTGGATTTTGGATAGAGGGAACTAAATCAGCTAATCCTGCTAAATGAAATACCCAATCAATGTCTGCTAGGGTGGGAGCAGAAATATTGGCTACATCCTGCTCCATAAAAGTAAAATTTTTAGAGGTTTGAGCTATTTTTAGATTAGCAGTTCGCCCTGTAACCAGATTATCCAAACCAACCACACTATGACCTGATTTTAGAAGGCGATCGCACAAGTGACTGCCGATAAACCCAGCAGCACCAGTCACTAAGCAACGTTTATGAGAATTCACTTGACTATTCATTCATTCAAAGCTTAATATTCTAATTTATTAGAACATTTCTTAGTATAGCACACTTTTATATCACCAATTAAAATTATATCTTATGGATGTAAGCTGTTACGCATTTAAAATAGTATTGTAGGGTGCGTCAGCCCTATCTTGTTTCCCTTGCTTAGTAAGTGTTCTAGCTGACGCACCCTACAGGCCTCGTTAGCGGTTTAAATGTCGAACAGCTTATTTTTATATTACACTGTTCTGTAAGCTGTTGAACATTTAAAATAGATTGTAGGGTGCGTCAGTCCGAAGTTTTTCCCGTTTAAGCGTAAGTGTTCGCTTCTGACGCACCCTACAAGCCTAGTTAGTGGTTTAAATGCACAACAGCTTATCGCTTGGAGCGGTTGGTTTGTTAGCCAATCAAATAGAATTGCTATATAACTAGCACTTGTGGTTTGACATTTTATAAATTAGTTTGCTCAATTGTTCGCAGTCAACAATAATATTTTCGTTATTTGCTTCACAAAACAGACATCCGTAATTAAATCCTAACCCTTGAGCTATGGTATAGAAAAAATGACTAATTTTCTGACCAAATATTTCAATTATAGTTGCCCTCTGAGAGAAAATCATATTTGTTAATCCGGCTCCATGAGGAGCAACAATAATTTTGGCTTGAGCAAAAATTTTTACCTGCTCTTGCCAATCTATATCTTCAAGAACATAAGTAACGAAATCCATTTTAGTTAAAGTTTCTATTACTTCTTCTTCATTGAGAATGCGCCGAGCATTTGTTTGACGGCGAGAAAGAAAAATTTTTGGACTCAAAGGAACCTTTGAAATTGCATAATTATCTATATTACCAAGAATACGTTCTCTTACCCAAGAACAAGCTTTGATTGAAACACGGCCTTCTTCCCGCCGTTTAGAGCAAATAACTAATTGGTTAATCTTAGCTCTATATCCATTCCATTGAATACAATCTTCTAATGGATAGCCCATCAATTCTAAAGATTGAATTTTCCAAAGTGGAGGGTCTTTATCGATTATTAATACTGGTTTTTTGCCTGTCTTTTTAGTATAATATTCCAAGGCTTCTAGCCGAGTTAAGCCCTCAGAAATCCAATGAGCGTACAATCGACTCCAATAATTAACTAATGAACAAGCTAAATCAATATGTTCCAAATCAGAGATAGGTCTAATATATTGGAAATTAAAACCTTGCTTAAGTGTTGAAATGACACTGTGTTCTAAACAGTCTACTCTGTTTAAAGCTGTTTCTAAAATAATCTTTCTATCTTCAGAAAATCCAATAGCATCAATCCCAAACAATTCTACATTTTTTACTTCAGCAGCAAAAGGGACGGTAAATTTAAAAACTCCTTCTTTTTCTTTTAATACACTGGGTATTGGCTGATAACTGATGGGTTGTTTAATTGCAGCAGTCTCATCATACTTTAATCGATATAAATTATGGTTACTTTGGGAGTCTTCTATCAACTCGGCTCTTCCAATTAAATGTTTGTTAATATAATCAAATAAAACAAAATAGATGAATTTAAGAGCTGGTATTTGTTGATATTCATCTTCAAGATTAGGAATATTATTTTCCCTTTTACATTGCTCCATTGCCTCAGTGTTTGTGAGGAAATGAGTATCGATAAAATTTAACAGTATAGGATATATTAGTTTAATAATCAGCAAATATTGAAAATTGCTCCAAACTCTTTTCATCTATTTATAACTCTTTCAATTTAAATAATAACCAAGAAGCAATCATTCTCTTTTTTACAAAAAAACATTCTCCGACTTTTTATCAATGATTAATAAACTAATCTCCCTCCAATATCCTTAAACAAATATCTGAGAACCGCTATACTTCGATCGCCCCGCTAAGTCCTTGACTTTGTTCATAATCCCAGTAGCATCAATACCTTGATGGGGTAATTGCTCCCATACTCCACTCGAACCTTCTTGATGAGTACCCATATAGGCATATTTGGGAGAAAAACCCCGCTCTAGTAACCAAGACCCAAATCGAATTCCCAGCCCTGTGCGACGATTTAACGATTCAACGACCAAGACAAAGGGTGTGGAGCCAATATGAGCCATGATGTCTTCATCAACCAGATTCAGCGTTGGCTTGTTGATTAGCCCTACATCAATTCCTGCTTGCTTGAGATTTTCCACCGCCTCAAGAGCGCGGTAAATTACTTCACCAAAGCTGACAATGTACCCTGCTGTACCCTCACGTACCACGTCATCTTTTCCGGGAACAAAGGTATAGCCGTCTCCATACAGAGGTTTGCCATCAGCATCCAGGATATCGGGGACTGGGGAACGACTGGAAAAGATAAACCGTAAACCAGGTTGATGAAACACATTCTCCACACAGGCTTTCATTTGACCGCCATCTACTGGATAATACAGACGGGTTTCGTAGCCATCATCTAGCCCGTTATCTGCAAACATATTATTCAAACCAAAATGGCAGCTATTATCTGCTATTTCATCTATACCACTATGGGAAAATTGGCACAGAACGTTGGATTTATTCAACCGCGCCATTGTGATTTCTGAAATGCACATTTCTAAAAAGGCGCTATAGGTGCTGAAAATTCCCTGTTTTCCTTCCTCCATGCCAAATCCCGCCGCCGCTGCGAAATTTCCTCGCTCCATGATGCCACCGTGATAGAAAATCTCTGGATAGGCTTGACTAATTTTGTTAATCCCACAGGACTCTCCCAAATCACTGTCGATGCACATCACATTTTCTTGGCGTTCGGCGGGAGTCATGGAACTGAGAATTGAAACGACGGTGGCATCGAAGACATGGCGAGTTTTACTGCTAGAACCTGTAAAGGTGTAGGTTGGTTTGAGTGGAACAATTCCTTTGAGATAATTAACGGCTTGAGTGTGTCCGCGAGTTTCCAGATAAGCGATCGCCAAATCCAACCCCAAAGCATCATGACCAAGGGGCGTACCCTCTACCCCGCTAATACCAGGACACATCTGGCGTTTATTCACAACCGCTACGGGACCGTCTGTGGTAGCTGCTTCACAGAGACGACCATACAAATCATCTAGGTTTTCGCCTTCTCCTGTTAGTACAGTTAGTCCATGTCCAGCTAAGGTTTGACTGACATTAAAACCTGGTAAATAATCTGAAGGGTATCCACTACAGGTAGAATTGTTATCGTCAATAATTAAGTTGATATTGAGATTTTTGGCTACAGCTAAACGTGCTGCTTCGGCATTATTTCCTTCCTGCTGTGACCCATCCGATCCCAGACAAAAGACTACCCGATTCGGATTGGCGATCGCTACTCCATTCACATAAGGCCACATATGTCCCAATCTCCCAGCACTAAATTTTACCCCAGGAGTGCGTCCGCGTTCCGGATGAGCAAGAAGTTTAGAATAGGGTTCTCGATAGTGCAGCAGATTTTCAGAATCAAGATCGCCGAGTAGAGTCGCCATGAGATATTGTGTGGCAACTCGGTGTCCGGCTTCATCGAAGAAAATCGGTACAAACTTATCTGGTACTCCCCGAAAGAAGGCATCTAGAATCATAACTTCGGGAACTGTATCATAAGCCCCTCCTGTATGACCGCCTACGCCTTTTGCTGCTGCTATGGCAGTAAAAAAAACAATAGTGTCTCGACAAAGTTGAATATTAGCTTTCAGCGTTTCTCTTTGCTCATCCGTCAAAGTTGAATTAGTCGGGTCTAATTTTAACGGTTTGTAACTATCTAGGTTAATGGGAAAGCGTAAGGTTGTTACAGGCATTAGTTCTCGTTCCTTATACTATTTTTGATTTGGAATTTTAGATTGTCGCAATCATTTTTCAAACCTTGGGGATGATTTTAATTTTAACATTCAGGCAAATCTCATAAATTACTTAATTTAATTATTTTTTAAAGTTACTTAATCCTTGCCATGCTTTTTAAGACCATCCCAAATCCCCATTACACCTGGATATGGACTGTAGTAGACGTTCTCCATTGTTTTAATTTTCTCGACTAACTTGGGTTCAGAATTTCTTACAGCAATTCCCTTTAATCCTGTTTCAAATAATGACAAATCGTTGAGAGTGTCTCCACAAGTAATTGTGTCATCGGGATTAAAATTCATTTCTGCCAAAAATTTCAGGAGTGTTGGGCCTTTGGAAATGCCTTTTGGCATAACATCAAAATAATGGTTGTCTAGTATGATATCATACGACAGGATAGAATCAAATCCAGCGTCGATAACTTTTTGGATGGTTCTAGGTTGCAAATATTCTGGTTTATAGTAGTAGGATACACGATAGTGGGGATTAACAGGCTGTAATTCTATTCCAGGTTCATTGGCTAATAACGCTTTAACTTTTTCGTTAGCATTTCCCCAAGTTTGCGCCACCCAGTCTTGCAAAACAGAAATAGGCTCGAAGGTTTTACCGTGTACGATTGTAGTTCCGACATCAGCAATGATGTAGTCGGGTTGAGGAATGTTTGGATCGTTGTATAGTTCACTAATACGGTCAAGTTCTCTGCCGGTCACATACACCAAAAGAATGCGATCGCGCTGGTCTTGAATATATTGATAAAATTCAGATCGTTGTCGATCGGAGCCACCAAGAAACGTTCCATCTAAGTCAGTCGCCAACAGTAGTGAGTGATTAGAGTCCATAAATGAAATTAACCCAAAATTAATCCACAGCGCGGTGCAAGTGTGAAGTTGAGACTTCTTTGTGCTGCTTCACCACTCCAATTTACCTCATTAGAGCCGTAGGTGAATAATACTTGGTTAGGCTCCGATGCGGAAGCCGCCGCAAGGCTGCGCCATGATGGCTGAATACTTACTTTTGCTGTTTCAGTGCCAGCATTAACCGCAATTACCAATACTTCTTCTCCCAATATCCGCGCAAAAACGTAAATTTGTCCTTCAGCATACAACGAAAGGTACTCACCAATCCGCAGTGCTGCGCGAGTATGGCGCAGTGTAATTAGTTGACGATGATACTCCAGAATATCTCGATCCCACTCTTCTTGTGAAGGAAAAGCTTTACGACACTCTGGATCGTAACCACCAGTCAAACCGACTTCATCACCATAGTATATGCAAGGTGCGCCAGGAAAAGTAAATAGTAACAGCGTTGCTAAATATAAACTTGGGCGATCGCCTCCTGCAATATCAATTAACCTTGCTGTATCGTGATTGTCGATCCCGTTAAGCTGAGTTAACTGAATTTCCCAAGGATAACGTTGCAGTAACTCATTAATTTTATCCCCATATCCAACAGCATCCGTTGGAGGTGGGGGAGCATATTCTTTAAAATGACCTTTGACTTGGCGATCGCCCACAACAAAAGCAGTCGTAGCGATCAGAAAAGGCAGACTTGACACGCCATCAAATTGTGCGCCATCTAACCATTCACTCGCGTCCATTGGAATTTCTCCAACAATATATGCTTCGGGATTGATTGCCTTGACGCGATCGCGGAATTCGTGCCAAAATCCGGAAGTTTTGATGTAATCCGCTGAATCCAAACGCCAACCATCTGCACCAAGCTCAATCCAGTGTTCAGCTACACGCATAATATATTCGCGTACTCCTGGACGATCGGTATTAAACTCAGGTAAAGCACGATGATCGTTCCATGAAGCATAATTAGCCGGACGAGAACCATCATAGGGTGCCAGAGGCCATCCTTGAATCTTAAACCAATCTACCCAAGGAGAATTAGAACCATTTTCCAAGATATCATTGAAAAAATAAAAACCCCTACTAGCATGATTAAAAGTTCCATCTAAGACAAGTTTAATATTGCGGCGATGAACTTCTTTAAGTAGACTGGTAAACGCTTCATCACCCCCTAATAACGGATCGACTTGGTAATAATCAAGCGTATGATAACGATGATTGCTCGCTGAGCTAAAAATTGGATTTAGGTAAATTGCATTAATGCCTAAATCTTGTAAATAATCCAGTTGTTCGATAACCCCCCAAAGATTTCCCCCCTTATAACCGTGAAACGTAGGTGGAGCATTCCAGTCTTCTAAAGGTACATCAAGCAACCACTTTTGGTGTGGTGGGACACTCCTAGCAAAGCGATCGGGAAATATTTGATAGAAAACAGCGTGTTTGACCCAATCAGGTGTATTAATCTGCATAGATTATTCTTTGAAATTTATTAAAATTATTATAGCAAGACAGTGCTTGCTTGAAAGAGCTGCTGACCTCAATCAAATATATATTAGACCTCTTGCAAAAATAACTAGGACGGGCTCTCCGGCCCATCCCACAAAATTTTTTTTCTTGTGGAATGGGCCGGAGAGCCCGTTCCAGAATTTGATTAAAAGGATTTTTGCAAGAGGTCTATTTATGAGGATAGAACTGTTTGACCGAATAAACCGTGTCCTCTACGTCCTCCAACAGAGGGAGAAAAACATATTAATACTATTCTGGTATGTTATCGCTTGTCGATGAGCTAGCCAGAGAAGTATCGGTAGAATTCCAAGCTGTCATAGCCATATACTGGAAGAATAAATCTTGCTTGGGGTGTTTGCAATTTGGTTGCCAAGGTTTAGGAAAATCTGCAAAGTGGACAATCCGAGGATGATGAAGCGCTTGATTAAAGGCTTCTTCTGTGTAGGGACTCTCTGTCCATGATGAGTAGTCGTATATCGCTTTCATTTGATTCCAGCTTGGATCTAGTTCTCCCCATTTACCTGCAAGCACTCCATTGAGTCCATCCTGATCGTGCCAGCGCAGATAATCCCGATTCCTTGTGATGAATTCTAGAGCATTGGTACCTACATTGTCAGCCCGCCACTTTTCAAGATTAATGACTAAAACTCCAGCATTAAAGTATTTATAATCTGGATGAATCCCTATTTTATCATAATGTTTCATAGCTTTTTTGATATATCGCTGCCAAGTATCCTGAACTGCCAATAAATATTGATCTCCAACATCAAGGTTCCATAACTGTTCTAAATCTCCCAGCACAACCACATCACTGTCTATATAAATTGCTTTATTGAAATATTTCGGGATAAGTTGACCAATAAAAAGCCTGTAGTAAACTACAAGGGTGTTATATTTATCGTCAAGCTTCATATTTACAAGCAGCGATTCATCTGGCTGCACCCAAAAAATCTCTATTAGCTCTGAATCAAGAGATTTAGCTATCTTATGTTTGTTGGCTGGGGTAATATTGCCATCAAGTACATACAGGACTACCTTACGTTTATTTTTGAGGTTAACAAGGACTGACTTAACTGTAACAGCCAAAGGCATAGCATAGTTATCATCTGCCGTAGAGATCAGAACAATTGGTTCATGATTTGTATTAGTCATTCGCAAATAATCCTTTCTAGTTGTCTTTGACAAACTACTTGTCTTTTAAAAATCCGAAATACTCTAATCCTTCTAAAATGCCAGCAGCACAGTCTACCATTTGGATTGCCAAGCCTTGGCTTTTGAGGATTGCTTCTAACTGAGGCAACACCGTGTAAAAGTCATCTGGGTTGGCAAAGTAGCTGACTTTGAGGGGAGTCTGCTCAATCGGAGGCTGGAGAACGAAGGTGGGAAATAGTCTTGCTACCTCAACCACCTGCTGTCGGTTCCAACCCTCCCGGAGCTTGGCAGTCCATTCTGGGTCAGGGGTATGACTACCTTGATAGTAAATCTCCGTACCAACGGCAAGCACCAGTATATCGGGTTCTAACAGTGCTTTTTTCGCTATCAGTTCTTGATAGAGGGGGAGCGATCGCCCTGTAGCATAACAAATAACCGTACCGTAGGTTCGACGCTGCTCGCTCAACCACCGATTCAAGTTTTCCAAGGCGACATCATCGCCAACCAAGGTATAATCCAAATCCGTGACAAATAAACACTTAGCCACTACTCTTGCCTTAAAAATGCTACTGCTCTAGCACCACGCCAAAACGTTTATTATTATCAAGCTATGTTAAGTATTTAATCAAGTTATGAACCTTGCGCCCCCAAGCCAGTATGACTTCCTGCCTCGCTTCTACCGCCTAGCGATCGTCAATGTTCTGTCCAACATCATGGTGCCGCTATCGGGTTTAAGCAGCGTGGCTTTTTTGGGTCATCTGACAGAAATCCACTCTTTAGCCGGGGTGGCTTTGGGTAGCATATTATAGAGATATACTTATTAGAACTTTAACTGAAGTGGCCACCTTTACCATCTTTGGCAATCTCAGTGCCACGATGGGGACAGTTCTTTTTACCCAGAATACCTTGTTGATGCAGATAGGGCAAATGAGCGTCTACTTTACTAATGGACTCGGTTATGCCGTCGAAACATTGAGCGGAAACTTTAAAGGTCAGGGGGAAAAGGAGAAGTTTATCCCTTTAGTGAGAGTTTCAGTGGCAAGCAGCTTGTTAGTAGGATTCAGCTTTGCCGCAGCGTGTGTATTCTTTCCTCAAAATATATTTGGGCTGTTGACCAACCATACTGAAATTACTTCAGACATTAATACATATGCTTGGGGTTTAATCTTCTTACTGGCATTTTCTTCAGCTTCCACGATGCTGGAAGGATATTTCTTAGGTTTAGCCCAAGGGGATATCATTCGCAACGTCAGCTCGATCGCCACTGTTGTTGGATTTGCCCCATCAGCTATAGCCGCTTGGTACTTCCACAACAATCATATTTTGTGGCTGTCGGTGTCGTTGTTCCTGTTTGCCAAAACGGCTCTGCTGGCAGTGTACTTAGCAAAATCGCTTAGCAGCGATGCCAATACCGAGCCTGTCTCTGGGGCGCCTGTCGGAAATTAAGACTCTACAAACTATACGGGTTTGGGACGGGATGCTTTCTACCTTTTCTTTCGCTCTAGACAAATATAAAAATATAATTATATTTTTCGTCTCGCCCTATCCTTGTCCTACAATCTTAGAGTCCGCTATAACAAACTTGCAATGAGAGAACCACCAGGATCTGACATTATTCTTCTCAACAGTCAGCAGCAAGTTTTACTCGTACTTCGGGATAATAAAACCTTTATCCCTTTTCCGAATACTTGGGCATTACTGGGAGGGTATCTAGAAGAAAATGAGCCTCCGGAAGTAGCGATTCGCAGAGAACTACTTGAGGAAATGGAACTAGAGCTAGGTGAAGTAAAATTTTTCAAGTCTTATGTGTGGGAAGAATGCGATGAACACATTTTTTGGACTCAAATAGATTTAGATATCTGTAATACCAAGCTTCACGAAGGTCAGAAATTAGCTTACTTTAGTCGAGAAGAAATCGAGCATCTTGATTTTGCCTCTCACTATCATGAAATAATAGCGGAATTTTTTGATAATTTAGCTAAAATTATATAACTAAGCATTAATTAAAGATGATGAATAATCCAATGAATGAAAACTTCACGACTGTACTGCCGGAAAATATTGCAAAAGGACTTGCACAGGCTTTGGATCGACTACCAGGGGGAAAAACCGCGAAACTAGAGAAACCCAATGTGGAAGGGGCGTTCAATCACATCTTATTAATTACAACAGAGAAAGATCGCTACGTTTTTCGTGCTAGACGCGAGAGTTCTTCAGAAGAAATTGAGGCATACATGAGGTATATGTATGAAGCTACTAGCTTTTTAGAAGCTGGAGGAATATTTAAACTCAGGAATATTGCTGAAGAAATTGATTTTCTCAAAAGCGCACTGGCTGTAGGCTTACCTGTTCCTAAGTTAATTCATGCGGATACAGATTGGATGCTGATTGAATATATAGAAGGGAGAACGTTCCATGAATTTGTCAAGGCTGGAGAAGTAGAAATTATCCTCAAGATTCTGAAGGAACTTAATTTAGCTCACAGACAGGGAATCATTTATGGCGATCGCTGGGGCGATAATGAAATTATAGACTCCCAGGGAAACGTTCGCATGATTGATTTTGATATTGAATGGTCTTACGAGGGAGTCAGCAGTGGAATTGTTGAAGCTTTAGAAATGGCGGTTCCCATTTTTCATTCTCTGAGACTGACAAGCACTCGAAATGATTTATTAAAAACAGTTCAAAATGATGCCTTGCCATTGCTGAAATCTTGGGGCTATAAAATTGATATAATTGGGAAGTTTATTGAAGGTTTTTGTAACTTCTACCTTGACCCCAATAAGCCAAGTAATGTCTGGTCTTTACCACCAGAATTGTATGTCTCAATGACTGAACCAGCAAATCGATTGATTGCCATGTTTGCTGAAGCTGGATAAACGCTACTAAAATATGCGGAACTACAGGAAGCTGTCGTACCCCGCCAAACCAAAAATGATGGCGGGGTATAATAGACATATTGCATGAATCAATCTTCATTCCCAAATTTGATGGGGCAAACGAGCAATCATATGTGTTTACCTGTGTACTACGCAGAAGCAAGCTACCTCTGTGGTGAAAAACTCTAAAATTTCGGCATTGCTGAATCGAGAAATGAATGGCTAAGCATGATGAGGAACAGGCACATTTCCTAGAGGAGGTCTATTTAGGATGAAAAAAGTCTTATTAGGATTGAAGTCAGAGACTTACGAACATCCTTTCGATCGCAAAGCTTTAGCGTCTCTAGAAAAGATGCCTGGAGTTTCTTTATTGCTGAAGAAAGTGAATGAGTACGGTATCGATCGCCTACTCCGTTTGCAATGTTTGGGCAGTGATTTTCGCGTGACTCCCAACAATTTTCCGGGGTTGTCTCAGGCGTTGGAAGAAACTTGTGAAATTCTCGATTTATCTCCCTGTCCAGATTTATATTTGTTTCGCGGTTGGGGGCATATTATTACCGTTACGATTGGTATTGAAAGTCCAATTATAACGGTGAATTTAGAAGCCTACGAATGGCTTTCTAGCCAGGAACTGATTTATGTATTGGGGCATGAAGTCGCCCACATTAAGAGTCAGCATTTGCTCTATCATCAAATAGCGATGGTGATGCCGCTTTTAAAGAATTGGGTGAATGCAGCTACATTAGGATTTGGCGGTTTGGCGGCTAATGGGGTGGAACTGGCGTTCTGGAATTGGTTAATGATGGCAAGGTTTACAGCGGATCGGGCGGCGTTACTGGCTTGTCAGGATGTGGATGTAGCGATTACCGCGTTGATGAAACTTGGCGGTTTACCCAGTTGCTATGTAACGCCGGAAGCGATCGCTGATTTCCTCGTTCAAGTGCGCGAATTTAGCAACAACAATGTAGAGTCTCAAGGTACACTTACTAAGTTACTCAGTTTCAACGATTCCAGAGAATCTTGGGTCGTGATGCGGGCTTCGGAACTCCTAAAATGGGTAGATTCAGGAGACTATAAAACCTTACTCGAACAACCCAATCAACCGCCACCATTATTATACCCAGACGATACAGAAGATTGGAATTTTCTAACGTCTTGGTAAATTTTGTATGCTATAGCAAAGTGCTGAGTAATGAACAGATGAAGGCGTTGCTAATTCCTGGGATGAAATAAGACTAGATGCTTGGAACTTCGTTTTACATCATCTCGCTTTTGAGCAACGCCAAAATTTCTATTCACGCAAGAGGTCTAATCTCAATTTAAGTTGAGATCCTTCATCATTTTAACGTTATAGTAACGGCTATCTGTTAGAGCATTTGGAATTTGATTTGATCGAAAGGCTGCTACTAAATCCTGAATTGCCTCTTCCACCGTATGTGAAGGCACAAATCCCAATTCTTTCTTGATTTTTTCTGAGGAAATATGGTAAGAACGAAGATCGTTAGTGGGTGTGGTGACGATTTCTACAGATCCCACTACCTTATGAATCATCTCAGCAATTTCCATCAAGGTATGATTTTCGTAGCCAGCATTGAAGATTTTCCCATCGATAGCTTCATCTGACCATTGGAGAGACTTGAGATAAAGATCGGTCATATCCTCAATATGAATATTGGGGCGTTTCTGCTGGCCGCCAAAAACTGTAATCTTGCCATTGTTGATAGCTTGAGTGGTGAGAATATTGACCACTAAATCTAAGCGCTGGCGGGGAGAGTAGCCGCACACTGTCGCCGGACGCAGCACTAAAGTGACAAATCCTGGTTCTCGCTTACTCAGCAATACTTCCTCACATAAAGCCTTGTAACGGGAATAGTCTGTCAAAGGCAGAAGCGGCAAGTCTTCTGTAACATTGTCGGTTTCTTTAATCCCGTAAACGCTGGAAGAAGAGGCATAAATAAATCGCTTGACTCCTGAATCTTTCGCTACATCCACTAAGTCAACAAACGCATCATAATTAATTGAACGACCCAAATCCGGATCTAATTCAAAACTCGGATCGTTGGAGATGCAAGCTAAATGAATCACCGCATCGCATCCCGGCATCACTTTTTCAAGCAGTGCGCGATCGCGGATATCTCCTTGAATCTCCTCCAGATTTGGATGATTTTTGACAGCAGCTAGCACATCTGTCCCGTAGATATAGAGATCTAGCACTTTGACTCGATATCCAGCTTGCAGGAGTTTAGGAACTAAGACAGCTCCCACATAACCTGCACCACCCGTAACCAGAACTTGTTGCATCGAATTCATAGATTGATTGGTTCCTGACAGTCTTCTAGAACGTACAAATTGTTTTGGCGAACTTCAATAAGCGAGCTTTCTCCACAGGCTTTTCATTCCCCAGTATATTGGCAGCGATCGCTCCTGCCAAATTCCCCAAGAACGACCCCAGCCTTAGAGGTAAACCTAACTTGGCGCTCAAACTAGCTAGGGCAAAAAAGGCATCTCCTGCACCTGTAGTATCTTTGACCTGTTGTGTCATAGCAGGAGTCATTTCCAGTTCTCCATGTGCCTCAATTCCCAAAGATCCGGAATCGGCTATTGTCAACCAGCCTTGTTTCGCCCCTAAATGGGATTGCAAAAGCTTCAGTAGTTCGTTGCGATCGCCGTATCGATTAGAAAAGGCAAGGCGAAGCTCCTGCTCGTCTATACAAAATGTATCGGCTCGTCGATATTTACTGATTAGGTTGTAACCGTAATTGGCACTGTTGGTTTGGCAGTTAACAGCTAGGAACGGTGCTTGAGCTTGAACCAGTTCCATCACCGATGAATCAATTAATCCATGACCATAGTCAGCCAAAACAACTATATCGTAGCTTTTGATGGACTTCTCCAAAGAATCTAAGAGTTTTTGGCGCTCCTGGGGTGCTAGTCCGTCTTCATCTATAGAATTAATCGCAAAGAGTTGCGTATAACCCTTTGTTGTGCCTTGCTGTTCAATATAACGGCATTTGGTTATAGTGGAATAGCCTTCTGCCTGATGCAAATTTAGATGAAGCGACGAATCATTGATATGATTTGCAATCAAGCGATGCACATCAGGTTCACTCCCGATCGCACTTGCTACTGTAACAGAATTAGCGAAACTGGCAAGATGACGAGCAATGGCAAAAATTCCTCCCAGGTGCTGTTCTTTTTTCACAAATCGAGTGGACGGCGCTCTACCTTTCGATGTTAATCCTTGAACAGTACAGTGAACAAACTCATCAATAATGACATCGCCAAGCACTAAAACCTTAAGCGGCTGCATCGCCTCCACAGCCTCTGCGATTTGCTCATACGGATACTGCTGAGTCAAATCCCTAGCGTAATCCTTTAATTCAGCAGGGACAACATTAAGGTGATTGTTAATTAATTGCGTTGAGCTAAATGTGATTTCATTGGTATAACGAACATCGCCCCCAAAAGCTCTAACCTGGGCGACTTCTTTGTCAATATTATGGGTTACATCTTTGCTTGCATCAGCATATTCATCTCCCTTGCAGTAAATATGGGGACGCACTTTCTCAATCACCTCCAACGCCGTTACCTTCGGGGTTAAGATAACGTAATCAACGCAAGCTAGTGCGGCTAGAGAACTCAGACGCAGCTCATCAGAAAATATCGGTCTTCCCGGCCCTCGGTTAACGTATGGAGTAGCTGTGAGGGAAATCACTAATAAATCTCCCATCGCTTTAGCGGCTTGCAAATGAGCGATGTGTCCTGGGTGAAGTAAATCAAACACTCCATTACAGAGGACGATTTTAGACCCTTGTTGTCGGTAGCTATCAAGTACCTCTGCACAGGTTTCAAAGTCAAGATACTTTTCTGTATTGATTGTTATTTCCATTGAAACTAAGTTTCCTCAAGTACATAATCAATGTTTTACCTTTGGTAACGATTAAAATGCTTCGTCTTCAACAATGCTCAGAGAGCTATCTCGATCAGAACTAGGCAAAGTCCCCTTAACCAAACCATCTATAATACAGTGACAAATGCACAGATGCATGATTTCTGCAAAACCGTAGGACATAGTCGGAACGTAAAAATTCAGATGTCCAAGTTGACGCAAAGGGTTATTGGGTTGGAAGGCAGAGAGGGTAATTACTTGACAATCCCTTTCTATCGCTTGGCGAACGCCCGCAAGGATGTTTGTTGACTCTCCCGAACTGCTAATCGCAAACAAAATATCTCCAGATTGAGCAAATAGAGAAATTGGTTTGCTAAAAACCTGTTCGTAGCCGAAGTCATTACTAACGGCTGTCAGTGAGGCGCTATCGTTGAAGGCGATCGCTCGAATATTACCATTACGCCAATAGTCAACTGCCTGATGGCTGGCTATACTTGCACTCCCCCCATTACCAATGAACATAACTTTTCGCTGCTGCTGATTTTGTCGATGTACTAAATCAGCCGCTCGATTTATCCCTTCAGAAATTGAGAGAGATTTACCTTGACGATCGGTTATCTGAAACTTCTCACCCAAGGCAGCTAGTTGGCGAAAGTAATGAATGGAAAACGGCAGTGGTTGGGGTAGCATTGAATACATAGATATTCTGTTATTTACTGAGGGGTGACAACGCCTCTGAAACCTTGATGGGTTAAGCATTTAGGCTTCTGAACCTCGCTCAAGATAACAACAACTATTATGACAGGTTGAGTGACATTATGAGGGTAGCGCTCGCCACCGATTTTCATCCCACAAAAAACATTTTCCTTGTGGAACGGGCCGGAGAGCCCGTTCCAAAATTTGATTAAAAGGACTTTTGCAAGAGGTCTAATAACAATTAAAATTGTAAGTTATTTAATTTGCGATCCTTAATGAAGCAATCGCTCTTGTGATGAGAGCTTTACATTTTGTGACATTAACGTACATGACGAAACACAAACAAACAAGCGGATATCGATTCAGGCAGCTAGTTTGCAGTGTTTTGATAGTGCGGGCCATTTGGAACGTGCCTCAATGCGCTTGGGCAGATGCTAGCTAATAAGTAAAATCAAGTATAATGTTAGAGTTACTGAATTGTTATATGGTTAGAGTAACTTATAACATTCCTAATAAAGCAGAGGAACTTAAGTGGCAAAAATAGAAGGATTTAGGGTAATAAATTACCGCTCGCTGCGTGATATTACTATGGGCAAGCTGTGGAATACCCAAAATGCCCAGGCACTAACGCCAATGACAGCCGTTATCGGTAAAAATGGTGTTGGGAAAAGCACGCTTTTCGACACTTTTGGCTTTCTTGCAGACTGCTTAAAAGGGGGAGTCGAAGAAGCCTGTGATTCCCGCGGGCGGGGAGGTTTCGAGAGAATTAGATCGCAAGGACAAAAGGGAAGTGTTGAGTTTGAGATTTACTATAAACAGGATGGTAACGCTCGACCAATGACCTATGAGTTGGCAATAGACCTTGACTCTTCCGAAAGACCCTATGTAAAAAAAGAAAGACTTAGACAGCGGAGAAAAGGACAAGACAGAGGACAACCTTTTTCTTTTTTGATTCTAGATGAAGGTAAGGGTGTAGCCTGGAAAGGTGAAGAAGGAGGCAAGTTAGTTGATGAAGATCGAGGAGAATTTGATGTTACTAATTTTATAGAAGAAATCCAAATAGCTGAGACATCAGAAGAAAGTAAAGAAAAGGAAATAGTTGAACTTGACGACAAGCGAAAACTGGGAATTGCTACTTTGGGAGCGCTCAAACAACACCCAAGAATTTCCGCATTTCGTAGATTTATCGAAGAATGGTATCTCAGCTATTTCACACCAGACGCTGCCCGTAGCTTACCTCTGGCTGGGCCACAAAAACAATTGAATATTCATGGAGACAATCTAGGAAATGTGGTTCAATTTATGGAGAGAGAGCATCCTAAGAAATTCCAATCAATTCTGCAAAAAATCTCTAGTAAGATTCCAGGGTTGGAAAAGATTAGCACCGCAAAAAGTCCAGACGGTAGACTTCTGTTGCGGTTCAACGATCGAGGTTTTAAAGAACCGTTTTATGCTCAACAAATGTCAGACGGAACACTGAAGGTATTTGCCTATCTCCTTCTTTTAGAAGACCCCTCACCACCGCCATTTTTGTGCATTGAAGAACCAGAAAACAAACTTTACCACAAGCTTTTAGAAATTCTAGCCCGAGAATTTCGACAACACGCTACAGCTAAAAAAAGTGGCTCGCAAGTATTTGTTACAACACATCAACCCTATTTTGTCGATGCTCTTAACCCTGAAGAGGTTTGGCTACTTGAAAAGGGCGAGGATGGTTTTTCTACAATCAGACGAGCTAGCGAAGATTCTCTCATTAATAACCTTGTTTCTGAAGGATTGCCCCTTGGCGGACTTTGGTACAGCGATTATCTAGATAAAAGGTGAATAAATGCACTTTGAGATACTTGTCGAGGATATTTCTGGAAAAACGGCTCTTGAAATTCTTATACCAAAGATTATCAGCACCGAACAACACACATTTAATATCCATCCTTACAAAGGAATTGGGCGTATTCCTACAGATTTAAAATCTGCTTCTGACCCGAAAAAACGAATTCTGCTCGACCAGCTTCCGAAAATAGTTCAAGGATGGGGTAAAACATTATCTGACCCTGATTACTCTTTTGTCCTCATTGTAATTTGCGATCTAGATAACCGATGCCTCAGTACGTTTCGCAGAGAACTACTTGACCTTGTGGATAAGTGCAGTCCTAAGCCAAAAACGCAATTTTGCATAGCAATTGAAGAAGGAGAAGCATGGTTTCTAGGCGATTTAGCAGCAGTTAAGGCAGCTTATCCGAAAGCAAAAGAAGCAGTCCTAAATTCTTACACTAATGATAGTATCTGTGGGACGTGGGAGAAGTTAGCTGATGCGGTGTTTTCCGGTGGTTAACAAAAATTATCTAAACAAGGTTGGCAAGAAGTTGGTAAAGAGAAGTCAAATTGGGCTAACAATAGACCTCTTGCAAAAATCCTTTTCATCTATTGATGGGACGGGCAAGATGCCCATCCCACAAGAGTTATTTTTT
>NZ_JAUBWA010000057.1:0-2383 GCF_036702825.1 Microcoleus sp. A003_D6
ATTTATTTCAGGGTTTCATGCCTCCAAATTTAAAATTATTAAATTTGTCTGAATATCTGCGGAATGTGGGTTAGATATCCCCAAGCCAAAGTTCTGACACTGCTGCCCTTGGGAATCTTTATTACCACCGTCAGAGTCCCCGCTTTCTTCTTTCTAGGATTTTGGTTTGCACAGCAAGCATTGAGCGGCCTGGCTTCCTTGAATGCCCCGGCAAGTGTCGGCATGGAATCCGGGGGAGTTGCCTACTGGGCCCACGCGGGCGGCTTTGTTTTTGGCGCTATTCTCGGCCCTTTGTTAGGACTTTTTTCTGAGGAAAATCAAATTTAATTCTTAACCGCAGATGAACGCAAAGTAACGCAGATAAACCGCCAACGAAATCCGCGTTTATCTGCGTTTATCTGCGGTTTCAAACCTCTTATTATTCTCAAAGCTCGGTGCTAAGCTGTTGCGGCATTTAAATTGTCTGTTAAAAAACAATCAAACTCTTGTGGGGAGTAGGGGTTGGGCGTCCCGCCCGCCCTGAATATACAATTTAAATGCGCGGCAGCTTATGCTTGGCTCTTTAGTTGGGATTGTTTTCTGAAGATAATCAGATTTACGTTTTTACCGCAGATGAACGCAAAGAAACGAAGATAAACTGCCAACAAAATCGGCGTTTATCTGCGTTTATCTGCGGTTTCAAACCTCTTATCTTCCTAGATAAACGTCAAGTCAAATCCCGAAAGAGATGTCACTCCAGTTACACCATTTAACTTCGCCAAAATGCGAGAATCGCCGCCGGTGACATTATTGCCATTGCCGTCATAAATGATGTAAGTATTGCCGCCGGAATCGTAGGCAAACAAGAAAGCAGTTCCTCCCAGAATATTTGCAGAAACAGTTGTCTGCACATTCAGCAGAACTTGACTGCCATTGCTGAGATTGGGGAATCCGGGGGCAAAATTAAACTGATCCGCGATCGGCACACCGAGGCCGCTAAAATCAGTAATCACATCGTATCCGCCCGCTGCGATCGCAGCATCAATCGCCGCCGAAGAAGCCGCATCAAACGCCGGCCCACCCTCTGCGGGGCTGGTATAGCGGAATTGATTGCTGCCGCCGCCCCCCGTCATGGTATCTGCACCGAGGCCGCCTACGAGCACGTCGTTATCCAAACCGCCGTTAATCGTATCGCTGCCGCCTCCACCGTCAACAGTATCGCTGCCCAGCAAACCGTTCAAATTGTCCGGCAAAGAGCCCCCAATCAACTTGTTCGGCCCGCTATCTGCCGGCAAGATTTGAACGGTGACAGTACCTACGCCCGGAATTGTCCCGAATCCGTCGCTGACGCTGTAGGTGAAAGCAGTTGTACCCGCTACGTTGCCGGCGATGAACTGCACTTGAGAGACAAGATTTACAGCTATCCCCAGTTGCGGTGTGCTGACATTGATAATGTTGAGCGGCCCTTTTTGCGGGCTGGAGTCGTTCGCCAGCACGTCGATGAAAGTCGGCAGCAAATTATTCGTACTCGTAAATACGATGCCGTCATCGACAGCAACCGGCGACAGGATAGTTGGAACAGTTACGGAGGTATCGAAAGAGTTGATGTTAATCGCCACTGACGCTGCTGCCGTGCCGCCTTGGTCGTCAGCTACGCTGTAGCTGAAAGAACCGGCTTGCCCGATCGCGTTTGTTCCAGGTTGAAATGTCAGCCCCAGTAAATCCTGAACGGTTAACTTTTGGTTCACGGCGATCGGGTTCGTACCCGTAATTACCTGACCGAAAGTAGGATTGGGAAGTCCTACAACCGCGATCGACAGCGCTTGGCCCTCCGGGTCGCTGGGCGCCGAAATGCTCAGAGACAGAGGCAAATTCTGCAAACCAGTCAGCGTTTTGCCACTTTCGACGATCGGCGGCTGGTTAGGAGTCGGAGATGTAAAACTGGGCGGAGTCGGCCCCCCGCCAAAAGGCGTAGGAGTTGGGGTCGCCGCAGTGGGAGTCGGAACGATCGAAGGACTCGGACTCGGAGTTGTCCCGCCCGCAGTCGGAGTCGGAGTCGGACTCGGAACCTGTGTCGGCAATGTCCCCGGCGACGGAGTTGGACTCGGAGTTGTCCCGCCCGCAGTCGGAGTTGGAGTTGGAGTTGGAGTTGGAGTTGGAGTTGGAGTTGGAGTTGGAGTTGGAGTTGGAGTTGGAGTTGGAGTTGGTGTCGGAGTTGGAGTTGGAGTTGGAGTCGGAGTTGGAGTTGGAGTTGGAGTTGGAGTTGGAGTCGGAGTTGGAGTTGGAGTTGGAGTCGGTGCCGGAGTTGGAGAAGGACTTGTCCCCGTCGGAGTTGGAGAAGGACTTGTCCCCGTCGGAGTTGGAGAAGGACTTGTCCCCGTCGGAGTTGGAGAAGGACTTGTCC
>NZ_JAUBWA010000057.1:2483-3612 GCF_036702825.1 Microcoleus sp. A003_D6
CCGTTGCCGGAGTCGGAGAAGCACTTGTCCCTTGAATAATGGTGAAGGGATTGTCGTCTACGCGCGGTATTTGAGCTGTAGTGAACCTAGATTCATCTAGCGAGTTCGATCGAACATCAATCAACACCGCCAAATATTCCCCAGTTTGCCTGTCCCTAATAATCGTGTTGCTAGAATTCGAGCCTTGACCCTGGAAGATTTCTAACTGTGTAAAGTTCAAACCTCCAGCCAGACCGATCGAATCTCCCGCATTAAAATCTCTAATTAAATCAGCATCGCCGATTTCGCGGCCGCCCGTAGTGAGAAACCCGTTGCCCGCAGGCGACGTGCCCACCCTACCGAGAACAAAGATATCCGATCCGTCGCCTCCTGTCAGAGTATCAGACCCGCGATCGCCCGAAAGAATATCATCCCCAGGCCCCCCAGACAAAGAATCATTGCCGTCACCCCCGAAAATCAGGTCATCACCCTCACCGCCATCACCAGTATCGTTACCAACACCGCCGGTGATGACATCCCCGCCCTCGGAGCCCAACAAAATATCATTGCCAGCGCCGCCGATCAGGCAGTCATTACCCGTGTCGCCAAAAACAGTGTCACTGCCCTTGTCGCCAAAAATCAGGTCGTCCTCGCCACCACCGCGCAGACAGTCATTGCCTTTACCGCCGTACAGCGAGTCGTTGCCTTCAGAACCCAAGACAATATCATTGCCCTGGTCACCAAAAGCTACGTCATCGCCTTCCTCGCCAGAAACCAAGTCATCGTCTTTGCCGCCCCGCGCCGTGTCATTGCCGCGCCCGCCCTCAACGATATCTTTACCAGCGCCACCGTTGAGAGAATCGTTACCGTCATCGCCCCTGAGTATATCGTCCCCGTCCCGACTCAGAAGCGTGTCGTCGCCGCCACCCCCGGAAATCGTGTCATTGAACAAGCTGCCGATTAAATAGTTATTCCCATCATTTCCGACAACTAAGCCATCGACAAAAAGTGGCTCTGGGGGAGGCGTGGGAACTGTCAGAGTTGGCCGCGGCACCGGCGTGACCGAAATCCCCGTCCCCGTCATCGTTGTCGAAGTCCCCGTCATCGTCGTCGAAGTCCCCGTCATCGTCGTCGAAGTCCCCGTCATCGT
>NZ_JAUBWA010000057.1:3847-43757 GCF_036702825.1 Microcoleus sp. A003_D6
CGTCGAAGTCCCCGTCATCGTCGTCGAAGTCCCCGTCATCGTCGTCGAAGTCCCCGTCATCGTCGTCGAAGTCCCCGTCATCGTCGTCGAAGTCCCCGGCGACGGCGCAGGCGACGGCACCGTGCCGATAACATCCGTAATATTGCCGTTCTCATTCAGAAACAGGAAGGGCGGAGATCCTTCAAGAAAACCTGCTGGTACTGCACTGGGCATTGTTCCGACTCCTTGCGACGCTACTCAAAAACTACTAAATAAACTTAAAGTCAGATGCAGTAATCACCGTGCTCAGAGCTCCCGGCACTGTAGGAATAGAATTCAACACTGCCAAATCGAAAGCTGGGAGACTGTCATCTGCCACATTCGGGTCAAACCCGAGAACATACTTGTTAAAAGTATTGTTCAGGTACACGAAGAAAGCTCCCGTTTGGCTCGAACCGTTTTGATTTTTCAACACTGCATTTACTGCTTGAGCGTTGTCAAATTTAGATTCAAACAAAATGACTTCTTGCTTGCTGATATTGTCGCCGCCGCTGCCGATATTCCTGACGATAAAACTGGTGAAATCGTTAGTAGTTCCCGAGTTGGTTAAACCGGCGAAATTTGACGACCTGAACAAGAATCTGTCGGTACCGGTGCCGCTAGCGTTAAAGTCAGCAATCACGTCCACGCCTTCGCTCGGAGTTTCGTAGTAGAAGAAATCATTGCCATCATCGCCCGTGAGCAAGTCAGAACCGTTTCCGCCGCCCAAAATGTCATTGCCCGCACCGCCGGAAAGCGAGTCGTTGTCATCGCCGCCCAAAACCAAGTCGTTGCCGAAGGCGCCGCTGAGACAGTCGCTGCCGGCACCGCCGTCGAGAGTGTCGTCGCCCGCTTCGCCCAACAGAGAGTCGCTGCCGCCCTCGCCCAAAATGTAGTCGTTGCCCGCACCTCCGAGTGCCGTGTCGTTGCCTTCAGAACCCAAAATCGTGTCTTCGCTGTCGCCGCCGGAGAGAGAATCGTTATTGATACCGCCGTCGAGCAAGTCTCTGCCGATGCTGCCGTCGAGAATGTCGTCGCCTGCACCGCCGTCGAGAGAGTCGTCGCCAATGCCGCCCAATAAGGTGTCGATCCCGGTTCCTCCCAGTATCGAGTCGTCGCCGGATTCTCCCAATATCGAGTCATTGCCTGTGCCGCCGTCAATGGTATCGCCGTTGTCGCCGCCCGACAGGATGTCATTGTCATTGCCGCCGAACATTAGGTCGTTGCCCAGTCCGCCGATTAGCGAGTCTATGCCGTCTTCGCCGTCGATGGTGTCGTTGCCCAGTCCGCCGTCAATGGTGTCGTTGCCTTCAGAACCCAGCACCGAGTCGTTGCCTGCTTCGCCGAATTCGAGGTCGTCGCCGCCTCTACCGTCGATGATGTCGTTGCCGTCGCCCCCAGAGAGGGTATCGTTGCCGGCCCCGCCGATGATGAAGTCGCTGAGGTTGCTGCCTGTAAAGGTGCTGGCCGGGAGTGCGCTGCGATCGACAATATTATCTACCACCGTGATGCTGAAGGATGCCGGCCCGATAGTGGCAGACCCGTCAGAGGCTGTAAACGTGAAACTGTCGCTGCTGCCTGTCGCTAGCAGATTGTATTTGATGATGTTGTTGTTGATGTCGTCTTGGGTGAATTTGCTACCGACGTTGAGGAAGGTGGTTCCCCTTTGGACAAAGCCTCTGTTGGCGTCGGGGGCTTTGGTAATCGTGTAAACAATTTCCGACGGAGTGTTATCGGGATCTGTGACTAACAAATCGGCTGCGGTGATTGTCTGGGTAGGAACACTTTTGGCAACCACCACACCGTCGTTAATTACTAGCTGCGGCGGGCTGCTGACGTTGATGGTTGCTACTGCCTGACTTGTGCCGCCGTTGCCGTCTGAGATCGAGTAGCTGAAGCTGTCAGTACCCGCAAAGCCCAGATTCGGGGTGTATTGGAATACGCCGCCGCCCACGGGAATCAGGCTTCCCTTGGCTGTTGGAGTAAAAGTCGTGACAGTCAGAGGGTTCCTGTCGGGGTCGGTGTCGTTGAACAGGACGTTGAGACTAAGTGTTTGACCCGAAACCGTGGTGAAGTTGTCGTTAACTGCTGTTGGAGGCTGATTGGGGAACGGCGTCGGCGTCGGACTTGCTGTCGGTGTCGGTGTCGGACTTGCTGTCGGCGTCGGCGTCGGACTTGCTGTCGGTGTCGGGAACGTCGGCGTCGGACTCGGCGTCGGCGTCGGACTGTCTGTCGGCGTCGGTGTCGGACTGTCTGTCGGCGTCGGTGTCGGACTTGCTGTCGGCGTCGGCGTCGGACTTGCTGTCGGCGTCGGTGTCGGACTTGGCGTCGGCAGGGGGAGAGGGGTAGCGCTGCCGGGAACTGTGGGGGCAATTACAAATGAGCTGCGCCCCAGGGTTCTGCTGTCTACTCCGGGCAATACTGCTAAAAAGTCGCCGCTGACGCCGTTGCGAATAATGGTGCTGCCGGCTGTGTTGTCGGTGCTTTGGAAGATTACCAAATCTTCAAATTTGAGGTCGCCGCTGAGCCCGATCGAATCTTCGCCTTGGCGAAAGTCGGTGAAAATGTCGGCATCGGCGATATCGGGGCCACCTGTGGTGAGAAATGCCGGGTTTGTGCCGTTGCTGCTGCCGCTGGGGGAACTGAAGGCACCGATGACGAAGACATCTCTGCCTTCGCCTCCTGCCACTACGTCTTTGCCTGCTTCGCCCCAAATAACGTCGTTGCCAGCACCGGCGTCCACGATGTCGTCGCCGTCACCGCCGAAAACGATGTCGTCGCCGTCGCCGGCAAAAATTGTGTCCCCGCCGGCGTTGCCGTAGAGCCAGTCGCCTCCTTCGTTGCCAAATAGCAAGTCTTCGCCGTCGCCGCCGAAGAGCGAGTCGTTACCTTGGTCGCCCCACAGGATGTCGTCGCCTCGATCGCCCAAGAAGCTATCGTCGCCAGATCCCCCGCGCAAGCTGTCGCTGCCTTTGCCACCGTAAGCCGTGTCTCTCCCTTCGCCTCCGATTACCGTGTCGTTGCCGTCATTGCCATACAACAGGTCGGGGTTATTTCCCCCGTCGAGGGAGTCGTTGTCTTTACCTCCGTACAGGGTATCGAGTCCTGAACCGCCATCGAGAACGTCGTTGCCGGGCCCGCCGAACAGCACGTCGTCATCGTCGTTGCCAAATACTAAATCGTCGCCGTCGGCTCCTTGCAGGTTGTCGTTGCCTTGCAGCCCGGAAATCACGTCGGGGCCGGGACTGCCAACTAAAGAGTCGTTGATATCTGTGCCGCGGATCACGCCGCCGATGATTGCGGGCGTGGTGCCTCCACCCAATGTGTCGTCTATGCCGCCAAATGTGTCGTCTCCCGAGGGAGTCGGAGTTGGCGCCGGAGTCGGAGTTGGCGTCGGAGTCGGAGTTGGCGTCGGAGTTGGAGTTGGAGTTGGCGCCGGAGTTGGCGTCGGAGTTGGCTCTGTCACAGGAGTTGGCCCGATCGTTTCGTCACCCCCGAGGTTGAATATCGGCCCACTTCCGAGAAATCCTGCTGGTACTGCACTGGGCATTCTTTTGGCTCCTTTAAACGACGATCCAGATTAACTTTAAAAACTGATTAGTATCAGTTTGCCGCCACAAATATGGCTTAAAATTGATTAATAATCCCGCTCATTTCTAGCATACTCAATCAAAATTGCAACGGCTATGAATATTTTTTAAGCCGAGCATCTTTCGATCTCAAAATATTAATGATTGCACGTTTTGATGCCTGCTTTGGGTACACTTTAATATCGCCGCATTTGGATCGAAACCTCTGGCTCCGTTCAATGCTAGAAGTCGGGCTTCTCCTTCAGCACTGCGTATCTATCCAGAGGGGGAAAAATGAAAATCTCTGCATTCATAATTTTTATTTCCTCCGGCCATTTGCCTTATGCTGAGTGCTGAGAAGAAACAGAGCTGTTAATTAAAGGCAGAAGGGGCCCGGTTTGCTCTTGTCCGTTGACGGCTAGTTCGCTGTGGCAAAGGTAAAGCTCGGAACAGCGACTTAACAAATCTACCAGAATTCGCCGCAGCCGCTGTTGGTCGGCAGCCGTTTCGTCTTCGGTTTCCCAGGGATGCTCCAGTTGCGATCGCAAAAATAACGGAGCGCCAAACAAAGTAGCCGCACCGCCGCTCAGCCATAGGGATGAGCCGGCATCCAGCCAAAAATGCCATTTGTGGGCGCGGCGGCTGCTGCGGTACTGAAAGATGTTGGCGAGGGTGACGGCTCGGGCTGCTGGGCCTTCTGGACGGACTGGAAACGGGTTGGCGGTGACGGTTCCTTGGCGCAACAACTGGATGAACCGGGCGATCGTTTCTGAGTCGCTGCCGTTTGTGGGTTCTACTCGCTGCATTCGCCCGTGGATTTCCCAGTAGTGGGCGGCGGTTTCCATTAACTCGCGCAGGGCTGCTAGCCGATCGTACGGCAGGTATCTGTCGTTCATGAGAAATTTCTGGATCGCTCGATCGAGCAGGGCAATTGGACTCGGCAACAGCCGCTCCTGCTGTTGCGACCGCTGTTGTTCGATCCACTCCACAATCTGCTCGTAGGCACCGGCGGCTCGGTGTCCCAGTCTGTCCCACCGGGGAAAGGCTGTAATTGGCAGCAATTGAGGTCGATCGATATCTGGGCAAAAACAGTGATCGGCGATTAAACCTGCTCTCACCGGGTCGATCGACTTGAGATTTTGGATTTGAGATTTGAGATTGAAAGTGGGGTTGGGGTCTTCTGTTTCCACTTCCCGGTGTTTCTGGCTGCCCAATACTACCAGCATTTCGGCTGCTGCGTCTCGATCGACTAAACGGCCGAGTCCCGGATAAACTAACGCGAGCAGAGTCAGCAAAGCTCGAATCTCTGGGGTAGTCGATAGGGGACGCTGATCGTTGAGGGATACGGCGGCGATGCCATCTCGCGCCAGAATTTCCGTTAAACTGTAACGGGCGATCGCATCCATCCCGGGAGCAATTACGGCGATTTCCTGCGGCTCTACTGCTTGTGACTTCACCGCATCCACGATGATTTCGGCGGTTTCTCGCAGCAGTTGAGCGCGGGAAGTGGTTTGGAGCGATCGAACCGATCCGGGCAAACTCAAGCCTAAAGGATAAAAACCCTCAGAATTAACTGCTAAACTTACCGCCAACTCCCCAATCTCTGGGGCTAAACCCGCTTTTGCGTCCAAGTTTTCCACGAAGCGACAGCGGCTTTGGAGTCGGCCCAGGTATTCCGTATCAGCCCCCAAGCCCAAACGCACTCCTCCATCCCGATTGTAGGAGAACGCCCCCATTGCGCCTTGTGATAGCATTCGATCGAACAAATGACCGCTGATAGCCGGATAATCGTCCACATCGTCTGCAATGACAGCTTGGTATCTAGAAGCCAAATGCTGCTGGTAAGTGGCATCCGGCAACAAATAGCGCCAGTAGAGTTCGCAAACAATCCCGTAAGTCAGGAACCCCCGCGTCAAACACCATTCCCGCCACCTTGAGAGCAAGTCTCCCATGCTAGTCCACAGGTTGTTAGAGCCGCCTGAGAGAGAAAATCGCTGTTCCAGAATGCTGGGAATTTCTTCTCTCGGCGTACCGCTGACAGCAGCAAGTTGTAATAAGTCTAGAGTTCGACGCACCATTCGGTTGGGACTTACCCCTGTTTGTTGCAAAATGCCTTCATCTAGTTCGCGACGCCACAGTCTCGCGGCAAGTTCCAGTTCTGTTTCAGGTTGCAGCCGCAGGGGAAATTGAGCCCTCAAATTCAGCGACTGAACTAGCAGCGGCCAAAATAGCAATACTTCCTGTTCAAAAAAGCCAAAGGGTGTTGTCGAGTGAAAGGCATACTTTCCTTGGGTAGCTACGGCGATGCGATCGGCAAATTCCAGTCGGTTGTCCCCGTTGGCTGCTAAGACTAAAATTGCTGGGGCAGTTTGTCCCGCCCGCCGCCGCCCGGAACCCCGGAACCCTGAAACTGTTGCGGGCACAGGCTTGACAGTTTTGCTCCAAATGCAGAACTGCTCGACTAAACGAGCGGTTTTGCCGCTGCGGGCGGCTCCGAAAATCCAAATTGAATCCTCGCGGGCGGTTCCCAATTTATGTAAATTTGTTACCATACCGTGAATACTTTAGTCACTAATGTCTACAGCCAACTAACCAGCTTTAGCTATGAATACTTCTCTGTGGCACAGGATTGTAAAATATCTTTACAGCGCTAACCAATGGTATCGAGAAACGCCTGACAGGGCTCTAGAACAGGCTTACGATGCTGCGTTAGCAATTAAGGCGATCGAAGACGAGCATTTTGGCGGCCAAGGAATCTCCAGTCGATCGGGAGATTACGGACATAGCACCCTGTCTTACTTTAAATCCGAACTGCAAAAATACCTCAAGGTCATCCAAACCAGAATGGTTGAGTTTAATGCTAGCCGTTCTTTTTTGGAACTGCCAGAGCGGGTGGGAGCAAAACCGAAGGCGGGACAAAGCGCGGGCGATCAGCACGGATTAGGTTTCGACAATAAAGAGCGAGCATCCCTTGTATTCGAGAAGCTAGAGTTTATTGATGGAGTCATCGACAAGTATATTAATAATAGTAGATCGACTGCGATTGTTCCAGTTGTCAGTGCGGTAAATGGGCAGGTGAAATCTACAAATAGCAGCTTTCAACCTCACGAAAATAAAGGTTCAGCTAATTCTAATCTAACTCAGGCTGGCGAGGTTGACCTTAACTCTGAAGAGGTCAATTTATTACCCAGATCGCTTTTGGGAACTTTGAATCGGATCACTAAAGAGTTAAACCCGGAAGCGGAAAAAGAAGTAGTTAGGAATTTTCGCAATTCCAAAGTAAAAACAGTCATTTCTCTGAGATTTATTTTGCTTTTGATTTTAGTTCCGCTGTTGACAAATCAAATTTCCAAAAACTTTCTAGTCGGGCCAGTAGTTGACCATTTTAGAGTCAAGCAAAATGCTCCCGTCTTCATAAATCTTGACCTGGAAGAAGAAGCATTTAAAGAACTGGAGAGATTTGAGCAACACCTCAAATTTGAAACGTTAATTGGCAGGGTTCCGTCGATTTCTTCAGAGGAAACGGAAAAGAAGATTGCTGAGAAAGCAGTTGAGATAGCGGAGGAATACCGCACTGAAAGTGGTGGAGCCATTAAAAATATTTTTGCCGATTTGATTTCCTGCATGGCCTTTGCCGCCATTATCGTCACTAACAAAAAAGAAATTGAAATTTTAAAGTCTTTTATGGATGATGTGATTTACGGCCTCAGCGACAGTGCTAAGGCTTTCGTAATTATTTTATTTACGGATGTGTTTGTCGGATTCCACTCGCCTCACGGTTGGGAAATAATTCTCGAAGGTTTATCGAGGCATTTGGGACTGCCAGAAAATAGGCAGTTCATATTTTTGTTCATTGCGACGTTTCCAGTTATCTTGGATACGGTATTTAAGTATTGGATATTCCGCTATTTAAACCGGAGTTCGCCTTCTGCTGTTGCTACTTACAAGAATATGAACGAGTAATCGGCTCATATCTATTCCTGTAAAATAACCCTATTAGGGTTATTTTACAGGACATGAGATGGCTCGAATTTCCCATTACAGTGCTGGACGCAAAAGTGATTTTACACGCTAGTTATAGGGTAAGGTGCGAATTATTGCGCACCCTACATATAAAGGTTACGGGTGAGTCGTGAATTACCAATTACCAATTAGCAATTACCAATTGCAAATTGCCTAATTCCAACGCTTCTTGCGCTGTCGCTGGTTCGCCACCGACTCCACCAGTCCCAGCCCGAGAAAATTACTCAGCAGCGACGCATTCCCGTAACTCAGGAAAGGCAGCGGAATCCCCGTAACCGGAGCCAAGCCAATGTTCATCCCAATATTTACGAACACCTGAAAAATCAACATTGACAGTACGCCGATCGCCAGCAAAGAACCAAAATCATCGTTAGCAGTTTGAGCGATCGTCACCAAGCGGAAACAAATTATCCAGAACGTCACCAGAACGCAAATGCAGCCAATAAAGCCCAATTCTTCGCCAATAGCTGAAAAAATAAAGTCTGTATGCTGTTCGGGAATAAAGTTAAGCTGAGTTTGCGTTCCCTGAAACAAACCCCTGCCTTTGAGTTCCCCGGCCCCAATAGCAATCCGAGATTGAATCAAGTGATATCCGCTGCCTAAAGGGTCTTTCTCGGGGTTTAAAAAGCCCGTCAAGCGCATTTTTTGATAATCCTTCAGAACACCCCAAAAAAGATGTCCGACGTGTCCCGACACCACATTCACCAGGACAGTAGCGAAAGTCCCCAACCAAGGCCAAGGTAGCGATCGCCAAGCGATAATACCCGCAATAACTACCCAGGCTATCCAAATCGGTGTAGACAGGTTGTTGAGGAGAACTGAGAATAGAGGAGAAAACAGCAATATCAGCCAGCCGGGATTGACATTACCCCAGTAAAACATCCCCATTGTGATCGCGCCAAACACCAGCGAAGTACCTAAATTTGGTTCGGCAAATATCAATCCCCAGGGTACGGCCATAATCGCCAGCATCCTCAACATATCCCTCACCGTGGGGACAGTCTTGTCGTGCAGGAGAGCTGCTAAAGTGACAATCATCCCTACTTTGGCAAATTCTGACGGTTGCAGGTAGAAGCCGCCGATATTGATCCACCGCTGGGCACCGAGCCCTGTAGTACCGATAAAGCGCACTGCGATCAGCGAAAAATTGATTAATATGTAAATCGGCCATTTCCACTCAATCAGTATTTGGTAGCGGCAGCGGGAAATGATGATGGCGAGGAACAAACCGACTCCGCCAGTTACCCAGTGCCGCCACCAGTCGATAAGTCCCTGGTTAATTTCCACGCTGTGGATCATGATTCCGCCGAAGATGGTGAGGCCGATGCAAGCGACAAACAGCCAAGGGTCTGCTTCTTCCCAGGGTTTGATGATGAATTTCCAGCGGTTTCTGACTTGTATTCTCTGCAACATGAGGATTTTAGATTTTAGATTTTAGATTTTAGATTATCGAGCCAATTTTCGGAAGTTGTGGATATAGTTCGGATTCAGAGCCTGCACCGTACTGTAGGAGATTTGGTGTCAGTATGCCACTTTATTCGGCGAGTTGTACGGAGGTTCCGGGCCGTCAGCAACGGGCTAGGGTGCGCGGGCGCACTAATCTGGAGGGTGCGCCACAAGCAGCAATCTCGACGCGCGGGTGCTTGTGGCGCACCTTAGCTGGATTTAGCCCGATCGCGCTCCGCAAGTCCCAATCATCGTCAGGCTGGTTCGTAAAGGTATTCAAAACCGTTACCGTCGGGGTCTCTACCGTAAAATGATGCTGTACCGTCGCGGTGTTCGTGAATGTGGGTGACGGAAACACCTTCGGCTTTGAGCTGTTGGTAGGCAGATTCCATTTCGGTACGATCGTCAAATACAAACCCAAAATGCGGCCCTGCTTGGTCGTAACTCGGACTCAACAGCGCCAATCCGTCCTCTCCTGCTTTCAAATAAGCCCAGTCTGCATCTTTCCAGACTAACTCCATGCCCAAGTTTAAGTAGAACTGGGCAGATTTCTCTATGTCTTGCACGCAGACGGCTACGTGTCCCAATCGTTTTAGTTTCATCTCAACAAAATTTATGGTTGTGCTTTAGTTTATTGTATCTACTTTATCATTTATTGCTTGATTAATTAGGTTTTTTTTGGTTTTTTTTGTTGCTGCCAACTGTACTTTTTCTACTTGTTTACTGGCGTCCATTTCGCTAAAAAATTGAAGGGCGCGGTCAAAATTTTCTTGTGTTTTCTCGATGTCACCAAGTTTTTGTTCTGTCAGTGCTAGTTGATAACAAGCTTCGGCTCGGTCTAATTTAGCGCTGGCTCGATCGAGTATGTCTATTGCTTCTGCATGGTGCTGCATAGCTCGGTCAAATTCTCCCCGTTCTCGGTACAGCGCGGCGATACCGCTGAGAGCTTTGGCTTTGATGGTGGTGTACTGGTTTTGGTCGGTTTGGGCGATCGCTTGGCGGTACAAGCTCAAAGCTTTCTCTGTCTCTCCCAGGTTTTGATAGGTGGCGGCGAGAAAAACTAACTTGTATCCCGTACCCACCAAATGACTGTTTTCCCGATCGGCATAAAGTTTTTCGGCGAGATCCTCCGCCTCTTTTTTGGCTCCGACACAGGAGTTGAGGAAAGCTAAGCCGACATCGATCGAATAGCTGTTAATCCCGATTTCGTCCCGCGAATTTTTCAGCTTGACAAATATCTCCATCGCTGATTCTAATTCCCCCATTTCTATTTGACAAAAACCTATATTAATAGCAGCGTTAATTTTCCAAAATTCCAGATTAGCTTGTTTTCCGTTTTCCGGCTCGCTGCTTTTCGCTATAATTTGCAAAGATTTAGTTGCTTTTATTTCTGATATTTTGTGACATTCTACGGCTTGATTTATTTCTCCTAAAATCCGGTAACAAATACCTAAAACACTGTATAAGCCGCTCAAATAATAATCAGAAGTCACATTGTTGACGATGCGAGTAGTTGCAGAAATTATTGGCTGCAAGAAACCTAATTTGTAGAGCGCTCGACCGAGCTTGTAATCTTTGGCAAACTGGATATTGATTTTTTTGAGGATGACGCTCGCGGCCTGCTCGAAACAGCTAATTGCCACATAATGATAGTAAGCTTCAAAAGCTTTCAGCGCATCTTCTACAGTTTCAATATTTTCAACACTCTCTGTCCAGAACTCGGCTGCTTTGCGGTTTGCAGTCTCCCAGTCTCCGGACGAGAGCCGATCGACCGCTTCTTCCCGAATTGCTGGATGCAGCCAGTATTCGCCCTTCTGAGACTCGACTAGCGATCGGTGCAACAGCGATTTAATGATTTGTCGCCGTCCGGCTTCGGGCACATCCCACAGCAAACACAAAAGTCCGTCAGTAGGGACTGTCGGCACGTCTTGATAGCGGTAACAGCCCAAGCGACAGAGGAGTTGATAGGCTTCGGCATCGAGTTCTTGCAGGCGGTTAAATTGACTGGTAACTAAATTTTTTAAGTCAGTTTCAAGGAGCGGATCTTCGCTGTTTTCGAGCCAGTAGGCCGCCATATCTCCGTCAAAATCTTCTCGAATCGTGCCGCAAATAATGCCCATTGCTTTAGCATTGCCGCCGTAAACTTTGTGCATTTCCTTGAGGGCGACATCATCTATATTGATATTGCGAGCGCTAAAAAACTGCCGCCAAACTTCAACTTCCAATCCAGGAAGCAGGTAGTGTTCGACGGTGACATCTGAATCGCACAGCCGATCGCGACTGGTAATCAGAGTTACCGACTGCACCGCCGCGTCAGCCAAAACTCGCAACAGTTCCACGTAAAGCCGGTGCGGTTCAATAAACTTACCTTGTCCGTCGAGTGCGGCTTCCAAATTGTCAATCAATACGCCGACTTTGTGAGTCTGAAGCTGCCGCTTCAGCCGCCCCAAGGTGACGCCAAAGTCAGGCCCGGGTTCTTCCTGAAAGTCTTGCTTCAGCCATTCTTCGATCGCGCTTTCCAAAGCTGTGATATTCTCTGTCTCTTTTGCCATCAACAGTTCAATTACCCGATCGAACCCTTGAGATTTGAGATACTGTCTGGCCAAAGTCGTTTTGCCCATACCGCCGGCACTCTGGATGACAATGACTTTTGCACCTTGATTGACGAGAGTATTGAGATCGGCGATTGCCGCTTCCCTGCCCAAAAAGTTCGGGTTTTCGATCTCCAATTCCGCATCGGGGTTGTTAGGCACTTGGGCCGGAACAGTTTGTCCCGACTGCGGTTCTAGTGTCGAGTAGCTGCGCCAATACCGTTCTACAACAGCTTGAAGGTTGTCTCTTTTAATTTTTTCGCCTTCTCCAAACAGCGCTGAAAGCCGCTTCCACAAATTAGAGGCAGCATCCTTAACAGTCCCTACTCCATACCCTTCACTATCTGCAACCTGTTGGTACGTCCTGCCTTGCACTCCCATCCATGCTTCGCGAAAGATAGCGCTGTCAAGGTTGTCGAGAGTTTTCAGGTTTCGAGCCACAAGTAACGAATTAGTAAAATCCAGTGCGCGATCGGCTTCCATTTAGTCACCAGGTTTAGCGTTACCCATCTGACACAACTTTAACAGACTTTTTCCTACTCGCTTACACGCTCAAACAGTGGACTTGTATAGACTTTTACCGACTGACACGCCCGAGGTTGGCCGGGGATACTGTTGAGTGTGGAGGGGAAGTTGACAGACAAGCTTCTAACTTACACGCCGATGAGTCGAGTTTATATTCAGGAGCAAGCAGCTATGTCTATTAACGATGTTGAAACAGCGATCGTCGATGAAGAAATTCGATTTAATGAGCCCGGTCGCGTTCGTTTCCAAAATAGTTGGTGGCCGGCGAAGTGCGAGCGAGACATGACTTTTGAACCCGGTGAAGTGGTTCGCGTCGTGGGAATTGACAATATTACTTTGATCGTTGCAGCGTCGTTTCTCATCAATTCTGAAAGTTAAGACCAATCTACAATCAGGAGCAAGCAATCATGAATTTTGACAATTCCCAAAAAGCGATCGTGGATGAAGAAATTCGACCTAATGAGTGCGGTCGCGTTCGTTTCCAAAATAGTTGGTGGCCGGCGAAGTGCGATCTAGATATCACTTTTAAACCCGGTGACTTGGTTGAAGTAGTCGGAATTGAAAACATTACTCTAATTGTTGAACCTTAGTTAAAAATTCAGCGGTTAGGGACTATAACTATCAGTCGATCCCATCTCAACGTTACGATTTTATTTTATGAGGAGCCAAGAATGATGACTGTCAGCTATTTGGAAAAAGCGATTGTCGAAGAAGAAATTCGACCTAATAAATGCGGTCTCGTCCGCTTCCAAAGCAGTTGGTGGCCCGCTAAGTGCGATCGAAAAATAACTTTGAAACCCGGTGACGTGGTTCGCGTCGTGGGACTTGACAACATTACTCTGATAGTTAAAGCGTAGTTGGGAAACACTCTGTAGGTGGGGAGTTATCGGAGGGTAGAAAAAATAAAGCTGCGATCGCGTTTCTATTTCGATACATTTCTCTTCAAACGCGCGATCGTACTCATCACCTCTGTTATACCAAATTTAAAAAAGAATGCAACAGTATTCTTGTTCCCCCCCTTAGCAAGGGGGGGCTAGCAGGGTGGATTAATTGTCGAGAAGCCAAATCAAGGCTATGAAGGCTATTGGAGGACATTATGCGAAGGATTTAACAGGTTTATCTTGACTAGATAAATCAAAAAGTAACTCACTCAAATCTTCTATTTGATTAGCCATTAATCTTAAAGCTTCTGGAAAAGTATGAGTACCTTTCATTCGAGCCAATGACACTAAAAATTGTCACGCCCATTGCCCAATTGGCAGGTGCGTTGCCGCCGCGACGAATATCGTTATCCTCGTTTAACGTCACATCTTTAACCCAATGCAGTCGATTCTCAATCAACCAGTGACCACGAATAGCCTCGGCAAATTGACTCGCTGACCAATCCAGACTACTTAAATAATAGTGTATTTCATCGAAATTAACCAGATGACGACGACTTTTTTTCCCCTCCCATCTGGTTCCATATCTCCTGACCACAATTATGTGTTTTGGACCAGCCCAAAGGGGTAATAATTCAGGTGGAATTGGATAAATCTTGGTGTGGCGAGTTGTGGTTCGCCCATGTACCGATTCAGAGACTTCATGTTCGTCAGTCGCCACGGCAGAACTCACTAATTTTTTAGCCGCTTTAAACAGATTTAATTGATTCTTTTTGAGCGTAACTATATAGTCATTGCCACAATTAATAATTAAGGCTAGCGTTTTTTTTGACCATGTAGTGCATCGAGGGTAATTACTACTTTATTGCCGGAGAGTTCTTGAACTAGCTCCTGTACGACTTCGACTTCACTTTTCTGTTTATTTTCCATAACTTGATGTCGAACCACCCATCCATGATGATGACTATAAACGGAAACCATACTGACAAAATTTTGGTAAGAGCTGTTGCCACCTGTTAAGGTACTTTTAATGCCTTTTCCGTCCATTGCCATCAATTCTCCTTCGTCTATTGACAAAGCCTCTTGAGACCACACATTAAAAAGAACGGCTAATATCTCAAAATCTAATGATTGAATTATATTTCTAAATGTTGAGTCTGATGGGAATCGAACATTGGTTGGTAGGCTGAATAATTTTATGAGGGTCTTTCGATGATTTTTGGTAAATTCTACCAAGGGCTTATACCCCCAATATCCGGTGCAACTACCCAACAAAATTATTGTTAGTATCAGCCAAAGTTCATGTCTAATCCCTCTCGGATGTCGATGTCTGGAACGGCCTTAATTGCTTCAATTAAATTCATTTCTGATGCACTCCATAATTATAATCTACCCATCCAGGGCAGACTTGATTGCCTCTTCTATCATACATTCCCCCCTGACAATTAATCCACCCTGCCTAACCACCCTTAATAAGGGGGGGGACAAGATTCTTCTCAAAGTCAACCCCTACTCCCCTTATTTAGGGGGATGCGAGGGGGATCGAGATATGTGCAAATTCACATTAAATTGGTATAATATCCTCTACGAGTCTAACATTTTTCTTCAGGAGGATGTCAAGACTAATCTGCCCCCGATCGTGCTATAATCTGACATCGATAGGACTTACGCATGGGTAGTCAGAAACCGGGTTTTTTTCTGAGAAGATGCGTTAAAGTCCGCATCAACGGCAAAAAAACTGGTTTCTTTGGTTTTGTGCGTAAGTCCCGATCGCTCCAATTTCATTCTAGATCGAGTGCGTGCAACTATGCGAATAGGTAAAAATTTACAAAAGTTTCTGCTTTTCACCGTAGCGTTATTTTTCGCAGCGACACTGTTAATTAATGTTACTAACTTTCACAATTATTTCGGTGTCAACCGCGCTGATACTGAACAGAAAGTTGTGGCGCTTACCTACGACGACGGCCCCTATCCTCCCTATACAAATCAGCTTTTAGATATTTTAGACCGCTACGGAGTTAAAGCAACTTTTTTTGAAATCGGCCGCAATATTGAGAAACATCCAGAAATTGTGCGGATGATTATTGCGAGGGGAAATGAGTTGGCCAACCATTCCTACTCCCACAAGGATATGATGTTTAAACCCCGCGAGTATTTGTTGTCGGAAATTGAAAAAACGGACAAACTTTTGCAGGAAGTTGGGGTTAAACAAGATAGTATCAGTTTTCGGCCGCCTTGGGGTCGGAGATTTTTAGTTTTGTCTTATTTGGTGTCCCAAATGCACAAAAAACTGATTATGTGGGATGTGGATTCGCAAGATTATGAAAAAACACATACGGCGGAAGATATCGCTAATCGGGTGATTGATAATGTGCGATCGGGTTCGATTGTGGTGATGCACGACGGCGGGGGCGATCGCTCGAAAACCGTAGCAGCAACGGAGACAATTGTCAAGATTTTGCTGTCCAAAGGTTACGGATTTAAAACGGTTTCTGAACTCTTGAAATAGAAGTAAGCTGTTACGCATTTAAACCACTAACGAGGCCTGTAGGGTGCGTCAGCTAGAACACTTGCTTACAAGGGAAACGAGAAAGGGCTGACGCACCCTACAATACTATTTTAAATGCGTAATAGCTTAGGGTGCGTCAGCCACAATTATTTTGCGGACAAATCAACAATCTCATACTGACGCACGCCCGGAATAAATGGTGCGTCAGAATTAGACTTTCCGTGCAGATTTAAAATTTCAAACCTGACGCACCCTACCACAATCAATAACAAAGATAGTTTGCCGCGAAATTAGCAATCTTGATGCTGCCACCAGCTTGCCCCATTCTTTCTAAGCCATTTTTTAGGCAATTTTCCAGATAGCGCTCGTCTTGCAATGTTCTATCGACTGCTAAAGCAGCTTCCTTAATAAGATCGGAATTTGCCGGATATCTGCCAATAACCTGCACTGAATCACCTAAAAGCCGGTTTTGAGCCTCCGCAAACCGATAGGTAAATGACGGGCCGTTACCGGGAATGGTAATTACAGGTTTTCCCAAGCCCACAGCTTGTTCGACAGCAGTTCCTGTCATCCCAATTACTAAGCTGGACTGCTGCAAAATATCGGCGAAAGCATCAGAATAGCAAATCACTTCTACTGTCGCTGCTGTGGAGCTACCGTGCTGCTTGATTCCTGAAAAAATGAGTTTGCCCGATCGCACTTGCCACCCAGCTCGCACCGCGATATCATCTAATTCGAGCATCAAAATCGGAACTAAAGCAGCCCGAAACTGCACCGGTACAGTAGAAGTAGCAGCAATTTCTTTCACCAATTCCAGCAGCAAAACGAGGTTGTCGGTGGCTTCCGGGAGGCGAGAACCGGGGAGAAGAGCGATCGTCCGAACTCCGGGTATTAACTGCAAATCTTTGCCAGTAGAATTGAGGTTGTCCATGATGGGATTGCAGACAAACTGAGCTTTCTTTAAACCCTGTCGGTTTAAGTCAGCAGCAGTCACAGCATCCCTAGTAAAAACAGCCAGACATTGGTCGGAGGAAAGCAAATAGTTCAAGATAAAACCCAAATTGACTTGCCCTTCGTAATAACTAGAATGAGCTGACAGAAAAATTATATAGGGGCGCGAGGTCGATCGGGCGATCGCCGCCGCGACAATATCTCCGGTTGCTACAACTAAATCGCAATGGCGCGAATGCGTCCAAACAGCCTGCAATTGCTGCCAAGTCAAACGAACTAGCCCGGCCCCAATATCTTTGAGCAAAAACAGGGGATTCATGTAAAAAACTCCCCCAGACGGCATTTGACTGGTGGGCCCAATAATTGGTACAGTCGATCGCGCGTAAGCAGCCCCGTCACCGACAATGGGCATCGCAGCCTCCGCGACATCCGAGGAAGATGCTTTCAAAGCTTTGAGAATTTGACAGTTAATCGCGTCTTCCCCGTGGCCGTTGCTGAGGAAAAGTACCCCCTTGGATTTCATATAATCAGAACGCAATCAGAATCAGTGCTGAACTTTTTTTAAACACGGTTGTGCGATCGCTACCCGCAGACCGACTAAACTTTTTGTTAGTCTAATTTAAATACATTGTGGAAGTGAAACAGCGTGAATATTGAAATTGGGCGGGGCAAAAGCGCTCGCAGAGCTTACGGCATAGATGAAATCGCGCTCGTACCCGGACAGCGCACCCTCGATCCGAGTTTGGCGGATACTAGCTGGCAGATTGGCGGGATCGATCGAGAAATCCCGATTATCGCCAGCGCAATGGATGGAGTAGTCGATGTCCGCATGGCCGTTTTGCTGTCGGAATTGGGAGCAATGGGGGTGCTGAACCTAGAAGGAATTCAAACCCGCTATGCCGACCCCCAGCCAATATTAGAGCGCATCGCGAGTGTGGGGAACCACGAATTTGTTTCCCTGATGCAGGAACTTTATGCCGAACCCATCAAGCCAGAATTAATCGAGCTCAGAATTAAAGAAATTAAAGCAGGAGGAGGGATTGCCGCCGTCAGCGGTACACCGGCCGGCGCGAGCAAATACGGCCGGGCGGTTGCTGAATCGGGAGCCGATATATTTTTTGTGCAAGCAACTGTAGTCTCGACAGCTTTTCTTTCCCCTGAGTCGATCGCATCTTTAGATTTGACCCAATTCTGTCAAGAGATGCCGATACCAGTAATTTTGGGCAACTGCGTGACCTACGAAGTCGCCCTGAATTTAATGAAAACTGGCGCCGCAGGCATTCTCGTGGGCATTGGGCCGGGGGCTGCTTGCACGTCTCGGGGCGTACTGGGTGTCGGCGTTCCCCAAGCCACAGCGGTAGCAGACTGCGCCGCCGCGCGGGACGACTACTATCGCGAAACTGGCAAATACGTGTCGGTGATTGCTGACGGCGGTTTAATTACCGGCGGCGATATCTGCAAGTGCATTGCCTGCGGCGCGGATGGAGTGATGATTGGTTCGCCTTTTGCCAGGGCCGCCGAAGCTCCCGGTCGCGGCTTTCACTGGGGGATGGCGACTCCCAGCCCGGTTTTGCCGCGAGGCACTCGCATTCGCGTGGGGACTACGGGTACTGTGGAGCAAATTTTGCGGGGGCCGGCCCTCCTAGATGACGGTACGCACAACTTGCTCGGAGCTCTGAAAACTAGCATGGGCACCCTCGGCGCAAAGGATCTTAAGGAGATGCAGCAAGTGGAAGTGGTGATTGCTCCTTCTCTGCTGACTGAGGGTAAAGTCTATCAAAAAGCTCAGCAGTTGGGCATGGGTAAGTAGATTTACCGATCGAATACCAGCGTACCTTGACAAAATTTGTGCGATCGTCTCGAAATTTACAGAATCTTGTGGAATTATCGAGAAGTAGGTGTCACAATATAAGAAGCGGAGACGCATGTTTCCGTTCACTCCTCACACCACACTCCGCCCGGACTACTGTTCGGGCGGTTCCTTTTTTACCCAAACCTTCGGTTTTATTTACTAGACTTCTTGCAAAAGTCCTTTTAAGCAAATTTTCGGACGGGCTCTCCGGCCCATCCCACAATAGAAAAAACTTTTTGTGGGATGGGCCGGAGAGCCCGTCCCAGCTATTTTTGCAAGAGGTCTACCAGGTACAGAGCTGAGGCTGTTAGCTCCCGATTGTCGGGGAGAGTGGCGGGGGAGTGAGGGGGGAATAGTTTTAAGTTTTGAGCTAAAAGTATTTCTAATTCTGCGTTCTACCCGATCGCCCTGTGCCCTCGGTCTTGCGCCCTCAACCTCGATCCGTTAAATTCGTTAAATTCGTTAAATCCGTTACAACATCTGTTGCCGAACTTCCTTCTCTTAAAATCGTTGACGCAAGTGGTTACATTTTTTGCTAGACTTGTTATCCGAGAAATAGTATTTACAAGGATGGCTAGGGATGTCAACAGCCGCGCAAGTAACCGACTCTTCCTTTAAGCAGGAAGTGATCGATAGCGAAGTTCCAGTTCTAGTGGATTTTTGGGCTCCCTGGTGCGGGCCCTGTCGGATGGTGGCGCCCGTCGTAGACGAAATTGCCCAGCAATATGAAGGGCAGGTCAAGGTAGTAAAAGTTAATACCGACGAGAATCCTCAGGTGGCCAGCCAATACGGTATCCGCAGCATTCCGACGCTGATGATATTTAAGGGCGGTCAACGGGTGGATATGGTGGTTGGGGCTGTTCCGAAAACTACTCTGGCAAACACTCTGGAAAAGTACATTTAACCCAACTGCGAGCGGTTTGGCGCTGTTCTTTTTGGGCCGCGAAAGCTAACTCGCTTCAGAACCGGGGCAAAGCTACTGGAAAAGTTATTAGTTGCCAGCAGGGCAATTTGCTGGTGGCTATTGGCTTCTAAGTTTGGCTTGCCCCTTAATTTTTAGCAGCGACAATTTGTTACCGTTTCGGAAAAATTCATGATTCGTTCTGGGTCTGGTCAAGGTTTTGAGTCCCTCCAAGCTGAAGTGATGGATTTGTTCGATCGCTTCCCAATGTTGAAGCACTCTGAGTGGATCGAACGATCGCTCTCTACTATAGTTCAAATGACCGGAGACGATCTCGATCGCCTTGACTGGAAGATTATTTCGGCGTCACTGCGAGATATGGAAAAAGCTTTCTCCATGTTTTATCCTTACCGCCACGTTCGCAAAATTGTGATTTTTGGTTCGGCGAGGGTGTCGCCGAACTCTGCGGAATATTCGATCGCCAGAGACTTTGCACGGGCGATCGCCCAGCAGGGATTTATGGTGATTACTGGCGGGGGCGGCGGAATCATGCAAGCGGGGAACGAGGGGGCGACTGCTGAACGTTCTTTTGGGCTGAATATTCAGTTACCTTTCGAGCAGGGTTCTAATCCTTTTATTGCGGGCGATCGCAAGATGCTCAATTTTAAATATTTTTTCACCCGGAAGTTATTTTTTCTGCGGGAAAGCGATGCTTTGGCTCTGTTTCCGGGCGGTTTCGGCACTCTGGACGAGGCTTTTGAGTGTCTGACTTTGACTCAAACTGGCAAGTTCGGGCCGGCTCCTCTGGTATTGATCGATCGACCGGGAGGAGATTATTGGCACGATTGGAATACTTTTGTGCAAAAACAATTGCGGGGGCGGGGTTTGATTTCAGCGGACGATCGCAGCCTGTATACGATTACTGATGATGTGGAGGTGGCTTGCGAGGCGATCGCTAGTTTTTATCTAGTTTATCACTCCTGCCGCTACGTGGAAGGAAAACTGGTAATTCGCTTGAAGTCTGAACTTTCTGATGAAAATGTCGATCGGTTAAATACTGAGTTCAGCGATATTTTGGTAGAGGGTAAAATTGAAAAAAGTAAAGCTTTCCCGGTCGAAGCCGGAGATGAAACTTTTGATTTACCGCGCCTAGTTTTGCATTTTAACCAGCGGGCTTCGGGGCGGCTTTATCAGCTAATTGCTCTGATCAATCAAATGGGTGCAGCAACGCCGGCGGCGGCGCATCCAGAACAAAAGTAGTCAGTTGTCAGTTGACAGTTGACAGTTGACAGTTGACAGTAGTCAGTAGTCAGTAGTCAGTAGTCATTAGTCAGTAGTCAGTAGTCAGTAGTCATCAGTCATCAGTCATTAGTCATCAGTCATCAGTCATCAGTCATCAGTCATTAGTCATTAGTCATTAGTCATCAGTCATCAGTCATTAGTCATTAGTTATTAGTCTGTAGGGGCGGGTTTCACAAACAATAATTGCCGAAAACCCACAATCTATAAAACCAGCCCCCACTCAAAAAACAAATAAACCTACCCCTTTGTAGTCCTGCGAAAGCATTGGTCAGAAAGCAAAAAATCAAGGGTAAAATGTATGGCTTACAGCGATTTTAGTTTGGCAAGCATCAAAAAATCTTTAAATTTAACGATTTCGCCCAGACAAGATTTGTTTTCGGCCGTACCTGCTTTAGAATGCAGCAATTATTTAACAGAAACTTTAGCTTATAACGTTCCTTTTGCTCTGGCGAGCAATACGGAAAAATCTCGCTCTGAAATGATTATTGCGCCGATTTTGCTGGAACTTACCAGACTGTTTCCCGATCGCATTAGTTTGTTTTCGGGAGTAGATTTTACGGTTGACAGCGACTTAGGATTAAACGGCAGTTGCGATTTTCTCATCAGCCGATCGCCCGAACTGCTGATTGTTAGCGCGCCGGCGATTTTAATCGTTGAGGCTAAAAAGGAAAATATTAATGCTGGGTTTGGTCAGTGCGCTGCGGAAATGTATGCAGCTAAACTGTTTAACGAACGGGAGGGAAATCAGGTATCGAGGATTTACGGGGTTGTGACAACGGGAGAAATTTGGAAGTTTTTAACGCTGGAGGGGCAATTAGTTCAAATAGATTTATTGGAGTATTTTTTGAATCAGGTGGATAAAATTTTGGGGATTTTAGCGATCGGCATTCAAAATGGGTAATTGGTAATTGGTAATTGGTAATTGGTAATTGGTAGTTGGTAGTTGGTAGCAAGACTTGTTAATAAGTTTGACAGGCTGTCTATTGACAAAATCGATAGCCGGCAGTCATTATAGTCAGCAATCATCAATCAGCAGTAAAAAAACTAATAACTAATGACTGCTGACTACTGACTCAAGATGCTAGACCTGCTGCTAATTGCAACTTTAGGATTTCTCGGCAGTTTCGGGCACTGCGCCGGAATGTGCGGGCCGCTGACAGTGGCGTTTTCCCTGTCTGCGGCGGGCAAACAAAAAGGTGCTTCCCTGCGCTTTCATCTGCTATTAAATGTGGGAAGAATTGTTGCTTATGCCTTAGTTGGTGCTGCAATTGGCGGATTGGGTTCGGTATTGATTGCATGCGGGCAAATGGCAGGTACTGGTAGCGGATGGCGACGGGCGATCGCAATTCTTACCGGCACAATGCTGGTGTGGTTCGGAGTAGTGCAAATTAAACCGGGTTTGCTGCCGCGATTGCCGGTACTGCACCCAGTTTCGCACGATCGCATCAGCAATGCAATGACAAAGATTGCAACTCAAAAAAGTTGGTGGATACCATTGGCTTTGGGTTTGCTTTGGGGTTTAATTCCCTGCGGTTTCCTGTATGCAGCGCAAATTAAAGCAGCAGAAACCGGCAACCCAATTTTGGGCGCGGCAACGATGTTTGCTTTTGGAATGGGCACGCTGCCAACTATGCTGGGAGTGGGTTTTTTTGCCGGTAGATTAAGCGCTGACAAACGCAGTCAACTGTTTCGTGCGGGCGGTTGGGTGACATTGGCGATCGGCATTATTACTCTGCTGCGAACCGATGAAATGGTTGATGTGACCGGCCACGCAGCGCTGCTGTGCTTGATGTTAGCACTGATTGCGCGTCCGGTTAGCAAGTTTTGGCCGCAACTGCTGCGCTACCGCCGCGCTTTGGGTGTCGGAGGGTTTGCGATCGCCCTTGCTCACACATTTCATATGCTAGATCATACCCTGCAATGGAATTTTGATGCTGTATCTTTTATGTTACCGCAGCATCAGTTAGGTACGATCGCTGGGATGACGGCGCTGCTGTTGATGTTGCCGGCGGCGGTTACAAGTTGCGATCGCATTCAACATCATTTAGGCAAACTGTGGCGCCGAATTCACCTGCTAACTGTTCCCGCTTTCTTGCTGTGCGCCATTCACGCAGCCCTCCTCGGTTCCCACTATCTCGGCGGTTTTGAATGGAAGTTGCAAAATCAACTGCTGACAGCGGTGTTAGCGGTGGTTGCAGTGCTAGTTATGTTTGTGCGATCGCGTTTGTTTTGGTCAATTTTATCACTGGAGAAGTTGTATGTTTCGCCTGTCAAACAAAAGTAAAAGTTTAGGATTGTTAGTCTTTGTGGGATTGTTAGTAGAAACAGTAATGCCGATCGCACCGCAGTTAAACTCAACTTCAGTTTTTGCCCACGAAGTCGAAGTATCGCAAGATGTAGCAGCTACCTTTCACCTAGAACCAAACCACAATCCCCGCGCCGGAGAAACCGCCAAAGTCTGGTTTGCGCTGACTCGCAGGGGCGGTCAAATTATCCCGTTAGAGCAGTGTAATTGCAAGTTAGCAGTTTATCCTAAAGGTCATAAAGAGGGGGATAAACCATTGATGCAACCGCTGTTAAAAGCCGTATCTGCGGAGCGGTACAAAGGCATTCCCGGAGCTGATATTGTGTTTCCAAAAGCAGGTATTTACGAATTAGAACTGAGCGGATCGGCCAAAAGCGCAGCTAATTTTAAACCCTTTGAAATGAGTTATACAGTCACCGTTCGATAATATCATATCGACTGCAAAAAACCTAAATTTTGTAGGCGGGTTCACCAACAATAATTGCCTAAAACCCACAATCTCCTAAACCCGCCCCTACCCAAAGTTATACCAATTCTCCAAAATCTTGCAACAGTTATGAGTTTTTGCTTTGTTTACTGAAAGACTGTATGCACCGGTGCGTCGCTGTGAGATAGTCGCTTTTTTTGATAATTTTTCTAGGGCGACGCACCCTACAGCTACTGTTGCAGGATTTTTTAGAATTAGTATTAGGTAATATCATATACGCTCTTCATCAAAATTATTCATCTCTCTCTTCTCTTTCTCTGCGTTCTCTGCGTTCTCTGCGGTTAAATCATTCCGATCAAATCTGTATAAAACATTAAAAATTGCTTTCCCTACAAAATATCACGAATTTTTACACTACATTATAACCAGTGTCACTTCTCGATCTCGTGCAAACAAACATCTCTTGAACTGACCAAAGGATACAAACATGGATATCTTATCTAACACAGTGGCGCTATCGCGGATGCAATTTGCGCTAACCGCCATATTCCATATGCTGTGGCCAGTTTTGACTACGGGAATGGGAATTTATCTGGTAATTGTTGAAGGAATGTGGCTGAAAACTCGCAATCCCGACTATTACCGCCACGCTCGTTTTTGGTCGCAACTTTATGTCCTCAACTTCGGGATAGGGGTAGCTTCCGGCATTCCAATGGAGTTTCAATTTGGCACAAACTGGGCGCCATTTTCCGAAGCAGTTGGTGACTTTTTTGGCAGCATTTTAGGATTTGAAGCTTCAATGGCATTTATGCTGGAAGCCGGCTTTTTAGGAATTATGCTCTTCGGTTGGGAGCGCGTTCACCCGATCGTCCATTATTTCGCTACAATCATGGTAGCCTTCGGCGCAAACCTATCAACAGTCTGGATTTTAGTCGCTAACTCTTGGCTGCAAACTCCCGCCGGCGGAGAAATGGTCAACGGCAAATTTGTTGTCAGCGATTACTTTCAAGCAATTATGAACCCCTTCGCATTAAACAGCGTTCTGCATATGTTTTTTGCGACGTTAGAAACCTCGCTGTTTGTAATTGGAGGAATTAGCGCCTGGTACATTCTCAACAAACGCCACGAAGCTTTTTTTTCCAAGTCTTTAAAGATTGCCATAGCAACGGCGATCGCAGTTGCACCTTTGCAGATATTCATCGGACATTTGAGCGCCGAACAAGTCTATCACTATCAGCCGACCAAATTAGCAGCAATCGAAGCTAAATGGGAAACCTCCCCAGCCGGAGAGTCAGCCGATTGGACTTTAATGGCTCTTCCTAATGAAAAATCCCAAAAAAACGACTGGGAAATTAAAATTCCTAATGGCTTGGGATACGTTCTAGAATTCAAAGAAAAACTCTCCGAACCAGTCCTCGGACTAAAAGAATGGAAACCAGAAGATAGACCCCGGATGGTGGGTTTAATCTACTATTGTTTCCGCATCATGTCCGGCATTGGATTCTTCTTTGTCGGATTGATGCTGTTCAGTACAATTCAGTGGATGCGGGGCCAACTTTCTGCTGAAAATATTAGCAGTCAACATTGGCTGATGCGCGCTTGGATTTTAGCAGCTCCCCTGGGATATATTGCTGTAGAATCGGGTTGGATTGTGCGCTGTGTCGGCAGACAGCCCTGGGCTTTATACGGGCAAATTCGCACGGCTGACGCGGTATCAAACATCCCCGCTACCAATGTTTTAACTTCTCTCAGTTTCTTTGCAGTTATTTACAGCTTTTTGTTTGTTTGCGCCTTGTATTTTGGCAGCCGCATTATCCGCAAAGGCCCTAATTTAAATCTGCCGATTCCTGGTTTAGACAATCAACCTGCAATCGAAACCGAACCCGCAGAACACATTCCCGATCGACGTCCCGCAGAAGCACAACAATAGGAGATTTTATGCAAGCTTTGGAGCATTTTCTCCCGCAAGTCTGGTTCGTAATTTTGGGTATCTTTCTCTTGCTATACGTCATGCTAGACGGCTTTGACTTAGGAGTAGGAATCTTATCTCTAACTGCGGATGATGATGAGCGCAGGGGCATTTTAATGACAAGTTTGGGCAACGTTTGGGATGCTAATGAAACTTGGCTAGTGTTGATGGGAGGTGCTTTATTTGGCGCATTTCCCCTAGCTTACGGCACGATTTTAACGGCCTTGTACATACCGATTTGCATGATGCTTTTCGGTTTGATATTTCGAGCTGTAGCCTTTGAGTTTCGCGAACATTCTAACCGAAAATTATTTTGGAACTATGCCTTCGGTGCCGGCAGTTTTTTAGCAGCTTTAGCTCAAGGATTTGCCCTCGGTGCGGTGCTCGAAGGCATTGCGGTTGACGAAGCCGGTCATTTTGTCGGCACTACTTGGGATTGGCTGGATTGGCGATCGATCTTAGTTGCTTTAACGCTAGTTCAAGGCTATGTTTTGATCGGTTCCACCTATCTGATTATGAAGACTGAGGGGGAACTGCAAACAAATCACTATCGCACGGCTAAAATTGCGGCGGTGACGACGTTAATCGGAGCGAGTTTGATTACGATCGCCACTCCTATTTTTTACGAAAGTACAAGAGCAAGATTGTTTGAGAAACCGCTAGTTTATGTCTTTGTGGCGATTCCTTTGCTGGGAGTGCTATTTGTGGGGCTGCTGATTAAAAGTCTCGATCGCAAAGAAGAACGGACGCCGTTTGTCTGGACAATTCTGATTTTCTTGCTTAGTTTCATCGGCTTGGGATTGATAGTTTTTCCGTACATTATCCCCACAAAAATTACCATTTACCAAGCGGCTGCTGCGCCCAGCGCCCTGGTATTTATGATTGTGTTCATTGGCTTTCTCATCCCGATTATGATTTTTTACAACATCTACAATTATGTTGTGTTTCGGGGTAAGGTTGCTGGCGGCCACTACGGGGAATAAAGCAGAATAAAACCGCAGATGCACGCAAATAGACGCAGATATAATAGACTCTATATCTGCGTATATTTGCGGTTAAAAATTACATATTAGACCTCTCGCAAAAATAACTAGGACGGGCAAGATGCCCATCCCACAAAATTTTTTTTCTTGTGGAATGGGCCGGAGAGCCCGTTCCATAATTTGATTAAAAGGATTTTTGCAAGATGTCTATTCTGATTTTCTGATACCATCACAACTTACGAAATCGTGTTTGAGACCACTATCCCTGTCAAATAATAAAATAGAATAGAATGGAATGGAATGTTTTAATTTAACTGTTGTCTAATAGAGAAGGAACGAGTTATGGATGCGATCGCCAATCTACCCGGTTATCAAATCACTGAGAAACTGTATGCAGGTACACGAACCCTAGTCTATCGAGCAATCCGTACCAGCGACAAATACCCAGTCGTCATCAAACTACTGCGAAACGAGTACCCCAACTTCAACGAACTCGTCGGGTTTCGCAACCAGTACACCATTGCCAAAAATCTCGACCTCCCCAGCATCATTCAACCCCTGACCCTAGAAGCATACCACAATAGCTATGCCCTAGTCATGGAAGACTTTGGAGGAATCTCCCTATCTACTTATCTCAAAACAGCCCCAACAGATGAAAAGCAACCCTCTAAATCTTTATCTTTAACAGAATTTTTCAATCTAGCTCTGCAACTGGCTGACATTCTCCACTATCTCTACCAAAATCGAGTCATTCACAAAGACATCAAACCCGCGAATATTTTAATTCATCCAGAAACAAAACAAATTAAACTAATTGACTTTAGTATAGCATCCCTCCTACCACGAGAAACCCAAGAAATTCAAAATCCCCATGTCTTAGAAGGAACATTAGCTTATCTCTCTCCCGAACAAACCGGGAGAATGAATCGAGGCATAGACTATCGTAGCGATTTTTATTCTTTGGGAGTGACCTTTTATGAATTGTTGACAGGAGAATTACCATTTATCTCAGAAGATGCGATGGAATTAGTGCATTGTCATCTCGCTAAACAAGCGATACCCCTCCATCAACTTCATCCAGAAATCCCCCTGGTTTTATCGCATATTGTCAGTAAGCTGATGGCGAAGAATGCCGAAAACCGCTATCAGAATGCATTGGGATTAAAACATGATTTAGAGATATGTTTAACTCAATTAGAAAAAACAGGTAACATTGAAGCGTTTGACTTAGGACAGGGAGATATTACAGACAGGTTCCTGATACCAGAAAAACTCTACGGTAGAGAAAAAGAAGTCGATCGTCTATTAGCGGCCTTTGAGCGAGTCAGCACAGGCAGCACAGAAATGATGCTAGTAGCAGGTTTTTCTGGAATTGGCAAAACCGCAGTTGTGAATGAAGTTCACAAGCCAATTGTCAGACAGCGGGGCTATTTCATCAAAGGCAAATATGACCAATTTCAACGCAACATTCCCTTCTGTGCTTTCCTGCAAGCTTTCCGTGAATTAATGAGGCAATTGCTTTCAGAATCGGATGCACAACTGCAAGCATGGAAAACTCAGATTTTAGCAGCAGTGGGAGACAACGGACAAGTCTTGATTGATGTGATTCCCGAATTGGAAAACATCATCGGTAAACAGCAAAGAACACCTGAACTATCAGGAAGTGCCGCCCAAAATCGCTTTAATCTGCTGATGCAGAAATTTGTGCAAGTTTTTACAAGTAAAGAACATCCTTTAGTGATGTTTTTGGATGACTTGCAGTGGGCGGATTCAGCATCGCTGAAATTGCTACAATTATTGATGGAAGATACGGGGCATTTATTGGTGTTAGGTGCTTATAGGGATAATGAAGTTTCCCCAGTGCATCCATTAATATTCACAGTGGATGAAATTGTCAAAACGGGGGCAACGGTAAATACAATTACTTTGCTACCGTTAAGCGAACCCGATCTGAATCGGTTGGTAGCAGATACCCTGAATTGCGAGTTATCTGTTGCGGAACCTTTGACAAAATTAGTTGCTCAAAAAACCCAAGGAAATCCCTTCTTTGCTACCCAGTTTCTCAAGGCATTACATGACGATAAGCTGATTAGCTTTAACCCCCCTCAGTCCCCCACCCCCCTTTCATCTCCCCTTACCAAGGGTGAACAGAGGGGGGTACAAGGGGGGTGGCAGTGCGATATTGCTCAAGTCAAAGCCTTAGCAATTACTGATGATGTGTTGGAGTTTATGGCGTTGCAATTGCAGAAATTGCCGACAGAGACTCAGGATATCCTCAAACTAGCGGCTTGTATTGGTGCCGAGTTTGATTTGAATACGTTAGTAATTGTCAGTGAGAAATCTGCGGGAATGATGGCTAAGGCTTTATGGAAAGCGTTACAGGAAGGTTTGGTGATTCCGACTACCAAAATTTATAAATTCTTTACCCAAGCTGATAGTGAGGAAGTCTTTAAGGCTTCAGCGAATCCCACTTATAGATTTTTGCACGATCGCGTCCAACAAGCCGCCTATTCTCTGATTCCCGACGAGCAAAAACAGGTGACTCACTTCAAAATTGGGCAACTGTTGCTCAGTCATACCTCTGTCGCGGAACAGGAGGCAAAACTCTTTGAAATTGTCAACCAACTGAATATGGGGAACAGCCTCATGATTGAGCCATCGGAGCAAACGCAACTCGCTCAACTCAATCTCCAGGCCGCACAGAAAGCCAGAGCTGCAACAGCATACACAGCCGCATTTGAGTATGCGACTACAGGCATCGACTTGCTAGCTAAAAAGCGATGGACAACGCAGTATGAACTGACCTTAGCACTTTACGAAACCGCCGCTGAAGCTGCTTATCTAAACGGCAATTTTCCGCAGATGAACCAATTGACCGCGATCGTTCTGGAACACACCAGAACTCTATTAGATCGGGTTAATGTTTATCAAGTTGAAATTCAAGCTGCTCAAGCACAAGCTCAACCTTCAAAGGCTATACAAATTGCTTTGCAAATTCTCAAGCAGTTGGGAGTTAGTTTTCCAGAGGAACCTAATGGAGAGGATATTGGAAAGGCACTGCAAGAAACTTTATCCCTTGTGGGTGGCAGACAGCCACTGGATTTGATCGCGCTGCCGCAGATGACCGATCGCACTCAGTTAGCCATTATGGAAATTCTCGCAGGTGTGACGGCATCTGCTTATGTAGCAGCTCCGACACTGTTGCCGTTGGTTCTGCTCGAACAAGTGAATGTATCGCTGCAATATGGCAATAGTTCGTTTTCTACTAATGGCTATTGCGGTTTTGGGGTCATATTATGCGGGGTAGTGGGAGATATTGAGTATGGCTATCAATTCGGTCAACTGGCACTCTTGTTGCTCGAACAACTCGATACCAGAAAACTAAAAGCCAAAACCTACGGACAATTTAACTGCTGTATTTCCCATTGGAAAGAGCCTCTTGGTAACACTTTACCGTTTTTACGAGAGGGCTATCAGAGCGGATTAGAAACTGGGGATTTAGAATGGGGTGGAATTTGTGCCGTCCTGTATTTGAAGCACGCTTGGTTTGCTGGCAAGGAATTGAGCGATTTGAGTCGAGAGGGTGCTGCTTTTTGCGCTCAATTTGCTCAACTTAAACAAGAAACAATGGCTAAGCAGGGAGCTATTTTTCAACAAGCCATCTTGAATTTGTTAGGGAATTCGACAGAAGCGTGGCAGTTTAATGGGGATAGTTTTAGTGAAGCAGAAGATCTACCGATGTTTGCGCGATCGGAGAATCAAACGGCTCCCTGCTATTTCTATGTCAGCAAGTTGGTGCTATGTTATCTATTTGGTCAGATTGAACAGGCGATCGCTGCTGCTAGCGCCCTTGAAAGTTATTTAGGTGGAGCTACAGGGATGTCCCTGATTCCGGTCTTCCATACTTATGATTCTCTGACACATCTGGCTAACTATTCCCAAGTTTCTCAGGCAGAACAACAAAGCATTCTGCAACGAGTGACTGCGAATCAGGAAAAGATCGAACGCTGGGCTGATGCTGCACCAGCGAATCAACTGCACAAATTTTATTTAGTTGAAGCGGAAAAAAATCGCGTTCTCAGTCAAAAAACAGCAGCTATAGAATTCTATGACCTGGCGATCGCCCTCGCGAAAGAAAACGCATACCTCCAAGACGAAGCACTAGCCAACGAACTTGCAGCCAAATTTTATCTCGACTGGGGCAAAGAAAAAGTCGCGATCGCCTACATGACTGAAGCTTACTGCTGCTATGCCCGATGGGGCTCCCAAGCCAAAGTTACTGATTTAGAACAACGTTATCCTCAACTCCTCGCACCTATCCTTCAACAACCTCGTTCCTCTACCTCCTTCAAGGAAACGATCGCGCGGGGAACCCTCGCTTCTACCAAAACCTCTAGCAGCATCTCTGAAGTGCTAGATTTTGCAACTCTGCTTAAAGCCTCTCAAGCTATTTCAGGGGAAATTGAACTCGATAAACTCCTAACTACTCTCCTAGAAATAGTCATTACCAATGCTGGGGCAACTAAGTGTGTCTTACTGCTCAAACAAGATATTGATTTAAAATTAGTAGCTCTTGTAGAAGGGGGACATTTACCGCAACTATTACCATCAATTCCCCTAGAATCAAGCCAAGATGTAGCAATTAGTTTGGTAAATACTGTCAAGCGAACTTTGAAACCACTGGTACTGGCGGATGCCGGGATTAATTCTCAGTTTGCTGCTGATAGTTACATTCAAAAACACCAGCCTAAAAGTGTCCTTTGTAGCCCAATTTTGAATCAAGGACAGTTGATAGGAGTTTTATATCTGGAAAATAACCTGACGGTGGGGGCGTTTACGAGCGAGCGCATTGAAGTGTTAAATATGATTAGCTATCAAGCTGCTATTTCCTTAGAAAATGCGCGTCTGTATCAAGCCGCACAACAAGCATTAACCGATCTCAAACAAGCACAACTCAAAATCGTTCAAAGCGAAAAGATGTCAGCACTGGGCAACTTAGTAGCTGGTGTAGCTCACGAAATCAATAACCCTGTCGGTTTCCTGACTGGCAATATTACCCCAGCCTTATCTTACATTAACGATTTGTTTGGATTGATCGATCTAGTGCAACAAAAATATCCTCAACTCGATCCAGAGATTCAAGAAGAAATCCAAACCATTGAACTTGACTACATCCGGGAAGACTTACCCAAGTTAATTGAATCGATGCGAGAAGGCGTGAAGCGGATTCAAGACATTAGTATTAGTCTCAGAAACTTCTCCCGTGCTGATAGCGATCGCCCCGTTGCCTGTAATATTCACGATGGCATTGATAGCACAATTATGATCCTTAAACATCGTCTGAAAGCCAACGACACTCGCCCCGAAATCCAAGTCATTAAGGACTATGGCAATATCCCAAAAATCGAATGCTATGCCGGACAATTAAATCAGGTATTTATGAATATTTTGGGGAATGCAATCGATGCTTTGGATGAGTTAAATATTGGACGTAGTTATGCAGAGACTAAAGCCAATCCCAATCAAATTATTGTCAAAACGGAGTTATCTACCGACCAAAAACAGTTAGTAATTCGGATTGAAGACAACGGTATTGGCATGAGTGAAACGGTGCAGCATCAAGCTTTTGATAATTTATTTACTACTAAGAGTGTAGGGAAAGGGACAGGATTGGGATTGGCGATCGCGCGTCAAATTGTAGTAGAAAAACATCGCGGACAAATTAAAGTTGATTCTGTCCCTAGCGAGGGGACTGTGTTTTCGATCACTATCCCTGTCATCTAAGGGAATAGAATTGAATTGAATATTAGATCAACACATTGGAAACACTACCAAATTAACGAGCATTATTGCAAAACATCAGGCTTGCTGACCTTATTTCGGTAAATCTCCAAGTGAACTATTATCTAGGTCTAACATGAATCCACATAAAACCATACCTTTAAGACTTGTGCTAGTAGTTCCGTTTGTATTGCAAGTCTTTGCTGCCGTCGGACTGACTGGCTATCTGTCCCTGCGAAATGGACAGATAGCCGTCAATGAGGTTTCCAGTCAGTTGCGTCAAGAGATGAGCAATCGCATTAACCTCCAAGTTCTCAACTACTTAGAAAAACCTTATGTTGCTGGACAAACTATCATCGCGGCTGCTCAAGAGGAGCAGATTGATTTAACCGATGTCACCAAACTAGAACGGACTTTCTGGCGGTTAGTTAGCCAAGATACGGTCGAAGTCATGCAAGTTAGTCTGGCTGACGGTACGAGTATACAAGTAGAGGATAGACAAAATAAAGGCATTATGGCTTTGGTTGGGAACAAAGCGGATCTACCTCAGCGCAAAATCTACCAACTTGATGAAAAAGGTGAACGGGATCTGCTGATAGAAACTCAAGCAAATTTTGACCCCCGCTCTCGCCCCTGGTATAAAAATGCCCAGGAAGCTGGAAGACCAATCTGGACAAATCCTTATTTGGGCATCGCTGTAAAAGTCGCTTCAATTGCTTTAACCCAACCCATCTATGACAAAAATGGCGTGTTCTTAGGCGTTCAAAATAGCATCCTTCGGATTGAGAAAATTCATCATTTCCTCAGCACGCTAAAAGTAGGTCAGACCGGACAAACCTTTATCATCGATCGATCGGGCAACCTGATTGCCAGTTCCAAGATTGAAAGCCCTTACATTATTGATGCTAAAAAAAATACGTTGGAACAAATTCCCGCTATCAAGTCGGAAAGTCCGGTAATTAGGGCCACAGCCAAAGCAATCCTCGATCGCTTTGGTAATTTCAATGATATTGAGCAGAGTCAGCAACTTGAGTTTATGCTGGCGGAGCAGCGGCAATTGGGGCAAGTTTCCACTATTCGAGATGAACGAGGCATTGATTGGCTCAGTGTCATTGTAGTACCAGAATCAGATTTCATGGCACAAATTGATGCCAACACCCGCACTACTATCCTGCTTTGTTTGGGGGCATTAGTTGTGGCAACTATCTTGGGTATATTTACTTCGCGCTGGATTGCTCGACCGATTCTAAAATTGCAGCAAGCAAGTGATGCGATCGCCTCTGGTACTCTAGATCAAACTGTGGAAGTCAAAGGTATCAGTGAATTGGAAGCACTAGCTAGCTCCTTTAACCAAATGGCTGGACAGCTACGCACCTCCTTTACCGAACTAGAAACCCGTGTCGAAGAACGCACCGCCGAACTGAGTATTGCCAAAGATCGAGCCGATAGTGCTAACCAGGCAAAAAGTGATTTTCTGGCAAACATGAGCCATGAACTCCGCACACCCCTGAATGGAATTCTTGGCTACGCCCAAATTCTGAACCGCTCCAAAGTTTTACCCAATAAAGAACGCCACGGAGTGCAAATTATTTATCAGTGCGGCTCCCATCTCCTCACCTTGATCGACGATATATTAGATATCTCCAAAATCGAAGCCCGCAAACTCGATCTCGCCCCCAGCGCCATACATTTGCCCTCCTTCCTGCAAGGAGTAGTTGAAATTTGTCGAGTCCGCTCCGATGGGAAAAATCTCGACTTCATTTATCAATCCGACTCAAACCTGCCAGAAGGAATAGAAGCCGATGAGAAACGCCTCCGTCAAGTCCTGATCAACCTATTGGGCAATGCCATTAAGTTCACCGATCGAGGTAGTGTTACCCTCAAGGTAGAAGTGCTAGAGGTAAGTACCCAAATTCTCCGCCTGAAATTCCAAATCAAAGATACAGGAGTGGGGATTGCCAAGGATCAATTAAGCCGACTCTTCCGGGAATTTGAGCAAGTAGGAGATCGAAAACGGCAATTAGAAGGCACTGGCTTAGGTTTAGCTATCAGCCAAAAAATCGTGCAATTAATGGGGGGCGAAATTCAGGTGGAGAGCCAGCTTGGAGTCGGCAGTAACTTCTTCTTTGAGGTGGCACTGCCGATCGCCAAAAATTGGGCAAAACAAAATTCCGTTAGTCAAGGACGGACAATTATTGGCCATGAAGGCTCGCCGAAACATATTTTGGTTGTGGACGATCGCTGGGAGAATCGATCGGTATTAATCAATCTATTAGAGCCACTAGGATTCAGCTTTACTGAAGCAGAAAATGGTCGAGAAGGCTTAGAAAAAGCTCTAGAAAAACTTCCAGACTTAGTTATAACTGACTTAGCGATGCCAGTAATGGATGGCTTTGAAATGCTCAAAAAAATACGAAAATCGGAGAATATCAAGCATTTACGGGTGATAGTATCTTCGGCATCAGTGGCAGAAATAGACCAGCATAAAAGCTTAGATATGGGTGGAGATGACTTTCTGACCAAACCCGTTGATGCAGACGAGTTGTTGACATTGCTTGCCAAACATTTACAACTCATCTGGAAATATGATGTAACTGAGTTAACAACAAGCGACAATGAAGTATCCGCGAAAGAACTAATTCCCCCATCGGCGGCGGACTTGCAAATTTTACTAGAACTGGCCCAGGATGGCTTGCTCAGAGAACTAGCAGAAACCGCCGCTCAAATAGGGCAAAAGAACAAGCGCTATCAGCCCTTTATTCAGCAAGTAATACAATTAGCTAAGCAATTCCAAACTGAGAAAATCGAGGAATTAATTCAACAACATATCACTAATAATAGTTAAAATTTGGATGGCAACTATGACGACAGGTTTAACAGGCTTAATTTTAATTGTTGATGATACTCCCACCAATTTGGATGTCATCTCGGAAGCGTTGAGTAATGCGGGGTATAAGGTGGCGATCGCTACCAGTGGCGAACGCGCCCTGCAACAAGTTGAGCGGCGACCTCCCGATCTGATTTTACTAGATGTGATGATGCCGGGAATTGATGGATTTGAAACCTGTAAACGCCTTAAAGCTAATGCCAAAACTTGTGATATTCCAGTTATCTTTATGACCGCTCTGGCTGATGTAGACAACAAAGTTAAAGGGCTTAAACTTGGTGCAGTAGACTACGTTACCAAGCCCTTTCAAGAACAAGAAGTGTTAGCGCGGGTGAAAACCCATTTACAGTTGCGTCTCTTGACTCAAAATTTAGAACAGCAAGTAGCGCAAAAAACTGCTGAATTACAAGCAGCTCAGCTCCAAATGATTCAACGCGAAAAATTGTCAGCTCTGGGCAATTTGGTGGCTGGTGTTGCCCACGAAATTAATAACCCAGTTGGCTTTATTTCTGGCAATATTCAGCCCGCTTTAGACTACATCAAAGATTTGTTTGGATTGCTGGATTTAGTTCAGCAAGAATCTGCTAATTTCAGTGCGGCAATTCAAGAGGAAATTGAAGCGATTGACCTCGACTACATCCGTGAAGACTTACCTAAGTTAGTTGGCTCGATGCAAGAAGGAGTAAACCGGATTAAAGACATTAGCATCAGCTTGCGGACATTTTCTCGTGCTGATACCGATCGCCCCGTAGCCTGCAATATCCATGACGGTATTGATAGTACAATTATGATCCTCAAGCATCGCCTCAAAGCCAACGACACTCGCCCAGAAATTCAAGTTATTAATGACTGTGGTGATTTCCAAAAAATCGAATGCTATGCCGGACAATTAAATCAGGTATTTATGAATATATTGGGGAATGCAATCGATGCTGTGAATGAATCAAATATTGGACGTACTTATGCAGAGATCAAAGCCCATCCCAATCAAATTATCGTCAAGACAGAATTATCGGGCGATAGACAACAGGTAGTAATTCGGATTGAAGACAATGGTATTGGCATGAGTGAAGCGGTGCGGGAGAAAGTTTTTGATAATTTATTTACTACTAAGAGTGTGGGTCAAGGCACGGGTTTGGGATTAGCGATCGCGCGTCAAATTGTGGAAGAAACTCACGGTGGAAAATTGAACTGTACTTCTATACTGGGAAAAGGAACAGAGTTTATCATTACCTTACCAACTCAAGCGGAACAGAAAAGTTAATTTTCTAGTCTTAATCAGACTCATTGAAGCAATTACTCACTCATTCCTTCTCAAATAACAATAGCCATGAATAACTCCGACAAAAATAGCGACAGTCAGACAACCGTTCAAATTCCTAACTATCAAATCAAGGAAACAATTTATTCAGGAAGTCGTACCTTAGTATATCGGGCTATCCGTACATCAGACCAACTACCTGTGGTCATCAAACTGCTGAAAAATGACTATCCCACCTTTAGCGAATTGGTACAGTTTCGCAATCAATATACTATTGCCAAAAATCTCAACTCACCGCTAATTGTCCAAACCTATAGCTTGGAGCCCTATCAAAATGGCTATGCGTTAGTGATGGAAGACTTTGGGGGGATTTCTCTTCAAAAATGGGGGGTGAAAAGGAAAAATGTACTCTCTTTGAGAGAGTTTTTAGAAATCGCGATCGCACTGTGCGATGCCTTAAATATTTTCTATCGAGAGCGAATTATTCACAAAGATATCAAACCCAGCAATATCTTAATTAATCCTGAAACTAAACAAGTCAAATTAATCGATTTTAGTATTGCCTCCTTGTTACCGCGAGAAACGCAGACACTGATAAATCCCAATGTACTGGAAGGAACCCTTGCTTATATTTCCCCAGAACAAACAGGCAGAATGAATCGGGGCATTGACTATCGGAGCGATTATTATGCTCTGGGTGTGACTTTTTATGAATTACTCACAGGTGTTCTGCCCTTTCCATCAAATGACCCGATGGAGTTGGTGCATTGTCACATTGCCAAAATAGCACCATTAGTGCATCATATTAACGTCAATCTGCCGTTAGTTTTATCAGAAATAAGTGATAAATTGATGGCAAAGAATGCTGAAGACCGCTATCAAAATATGTTGGGTTTGAAGCATGATTTAGGGATTTGTTTGCAGCAATTGATAACTACAGGCAAGATAGAATATTTTAAGATTGGGCAACGAGATGTGAGCGATCGCTTCATCATCCCTGATAAACTCTATGGACGAGAAGCCGAAGTAGAAACCTTACTCCAAGCATTTGAAAGAGTCGCTAACCCCCCTGAATCCCCCCTTGCTAAGGGGGGACATGGGGGGGTAGAAATGATGCTGGTAGCTGGTTTTTCTGGTATTGGAAAAACAGCAGTTGTCAACGAAGTTCATAAACCCATTGTTAGACAACGCGGTTATTTTATCAAAGGCAAATTTGACCAATTTAAACGAAATATTCCCTTTTCAGCATTTGTGCAAGCATTTCGGGATTTAATGGGGCAATTATTAACTCTCAGCGATCCTGAAATTAAAAAATGGAAAAATAAAATATTGTCGGCTGTCGGTGAAAACGGACAGATAATTATTGAAGTCATCCCCGAATTAGAAATAATTATTGGTCAACAATCACCAGTGGCGGAATTATCAGGAAATGCTGCCCAGAATAGATTTAATTTATTGTTTCAAAAATTTACTCAAGTATTTACCAAGCCAGAACATCCGTTAGTGATGTTTTTAGATGATTTACAATGGGCAGATTTGGCTTCGTTAAATTTGATGCAAGTATTGATGTCAGAGTCCGAAACTCGACATTTACTGTTGATTGGAGCATATCGTGATAACGAAGTATCGCCAGTGCATCCGTTAATCTTAACATTGGATGTATTAGTCAAAGCTGGGGCAATAGTGAATACTATTCACCTCCAATTACTGAGTTTAGAAAGTGTTAATGAATTAGTCGCCGAGACGCTAAATTGTGCTGACTATTGGGCGATGCCATTGACTAATTTAGTGATACAAAAAACCGGGGGTAATCCATTTTTTGCGACGCAGTTCTTGAAGGCATTGCATCAAGATGGGCTGATACAATTTGATATACCTGCTGGGTATTGGGAATGCGATCTAATCCGAGTAATGGAAGCTGCGTTGACAGATAATGTAGTGGAGTTTATGGCGTTGCAATTGCAGAAGTTGCCAGAAAAAACTCAGGAAGTATTAAAATTAGCAGCTTGTATTGGTAATCAGTTTGATTTAGCAACTTTGGCGATCGTCTCCCAACAATCTGAATCGGATGCCGCCGTTGCCCTCTGGAAAGCCTTGCAGGAAGGATTAATTATTCCTCAAAGTGAACTTTATAAGTTCTATGTGGGCGAATTGGATACCACCCAAAACACACAAACTGAAACGCTCAATTATAAGTTCCTGCACGATCGCGTGCAACAGGCTGCCTATTCTTTAATTCCCATTGAGCAACAGCAATCTACTCATCTAGCCATCGCTCGACTGCTGCACCAAAGCACCCCAGAAACTGACCTAGAAACCAAAGTTTTCGAGATTGTCAACCACTGGAATCGGGTAATTAATCTCATCCTCGACCCAGAGGAAAAAAAGAATCTCGCTCAACTAAATTTAATTGCTGGTAGCAAAGCCAAAGCCTCAACTGCTAATGAGCCAGCCCTCACCTATTTCCAAACGGGTTTAACATTGCTATCTGATGAAAGTTGGCAAACCGAACCGCAGCTAACCCTAGCATTGCATGAAGGCGCAGCAGAAGCGGCTTATTTGTGCGGTAATTCTGACCAGAGGTCGAAGTGGGTGAGGGTGATTTTAGCACAAAACCTCCAACCGACCGCATATGTCAAAGCCCATACAATCCAGATTCAAACTTACAACGCTCAGGGGCGGTATCAAGAAGCGATCGCGATCGCTCGCACTGCTTTAGCAAGATTTAATCTTCACCTTCCCGAACAGCCGACACCCGCAGATATTGCTCCGGCTATGGAAGAAGTCAGGGAATTACTCAACGGCAGAACAATCCAAGAGTTACTCAATTTGCCAGTGATGACAGAGGCAGAACCCTTGGCGATGATGCAGTTGCTGTCGAGCATTATTCCTACGACTTATGTTTTCGTTCCCTTGCTATTTCCTTTTGTTATTTTGACCCAAGTCAAACTATCGATTAATCAGGGAAATACAGGCCTGTCAGCTTTTAGCTACAGTAACTATGGTGTCTTATTAAGCAATATTTTAGGAGACTTGGATGGGGCTTATGATTGCGGTCAGCTAGCGCTACAACTGGTGGCAAAACTCAATGCGCGATTTATACAACCAAAAATCAGCGTTGCTTTCTCAGCTTTCATTATCCATTGTAAAGCTCACTTCCGCGGCTCTTTACCCGTGAATATAGAAGGCGTGCAGATGGGACTAGAAATCGGCGATTTAGAATTTGTTGGTTTTAATGTCTATGGTCTTTATCAATGGTCTTATCATCTGGGTAGGAACTTAACAACGGTAGTTTCAGAAGGTGAACCCTATCTCGCAGTCTTGTCGCAGCACAATTTGACCGTTACTTTAAATTATAGTCATATTGCTTTGCAGTTGATTCAACGCTTACAAGGTAATCAAAGCAAGACTGACTTGGCAACTCAAGGAGAGCAGCTACATCGCACGTTCACGATCGCCAATGACTTAACTGGTTTACATTTATATTGGGTAGGTCGGCTAACTGTTTCCTATTTATTTTGTGAAACAATGCAGGCAAGTGAGGATGCGGCACAAGCCCGTCAAATCTTGGCAGCAGGAGCAGGTATATTGGCAGGAGGAGCAGGTATATTTACTGAATTCGTTTTTTACTTCTACGATTCTCTCACAGCACTCGCTGAGTATCCTGAAGCTACAGATAAAACGGCGTTGTGCGATCGCATTTCGGCAAACCAAGCCAAACTCCAATAT